>CANJNG010000009.1 GCA_947475205.1 Bacteroidota bacterium | reverse complement strand
ATCTCGCTTGGAAATACTTCATTGAAAAATGTAGGTAGAATGGGGATTATATTTAAACCATAAATGTAGACTTTTATCTTTTACTCCCCAACTTTTGACGCTGACCCTAAACTTTGGGTCGAAATGCTTTCCAAGGTGTGTGTTGCTGCAAAGTTGCTCTTTTTCATTTTTTGTACTTGTTAAAATTAAACTTTTTTTTCTAATTTTAACTTGTATTAATTTTGGGGGAGCTTACAACAATTGTAGTTTTTGATTTGAATCACTTAGGAACCTAGAAACCATAGATTTTCACATAGTCCTCAATTGAACGTCATTATGTATTGCTTTATTTTGGACTTTATCTAGAAATCAAACTCGGAAGTTGTAGACCCAAAAGAAGGATAAACTATAAAAATGTGAGGTGGCCATTATCCTCAATCCATATAAACAAGGTTTGAACTTTTTTCCCCCACAGTTAATTTGGCTTCCACTCCCAAGGGTAATGGATAGTTATTGGGAATGTGTCCAACAGGTAAACCAAAAGCTACAGGATAGGCGTATTCTTTCACAGCTTCTGAAATAATGGTTTGAGCATCCATGCCAAAAGGAGAAGCATTATCTTTCATATCTGTGAAACCTCCAATAACTAGTCCTGCTAAATGTGATAGTTTACCGCTGCGTTTAACCTGCCACATCATCCTATCAATATGGTAAACATATTCATCAATATCTTCTAAAAACAGAATTTTCCCTTTCAAATCCATATCGGAGGCCGAACCTGAAAGGGCATAAAGTAAAGATAGATTTCCCCCTACGATTTGACCTTGCCCATATCCAAGTCTGTTTGGTGTTGAGAATGTATTTTCAAATGTAAAATCAGGCCATTTTCCAAATAAGAAATCTTTAAAACTTGCTAAAGCTTCGGGCAATGCGTTCCCCGGTTGAAAGCTAACCGCCATTGGGCTATGTAAAGTTGCAATGCCAAATTGAGCATGAATGTGCGAGTGCACCACCGTAATATCGCTAAAGCCGCACAACCATTTTGGTGATGAATTAAAGGCTGTGAAATCTAAACTATCAATTATCCGCACCGAACCATACCCGCCTTTTCCCATAACGATAGCCTTTATTTCAGGATTATCTAAGAAGGATTGCAAGTCAATAGCTCTTTCGAAATCATTTCCAGCAAACTGATATTGCTGCTGATAAATATTTTCACCTAAAACTGGAACCACTCCCCAGGCCTGTAATGTTTCTATACAAGGTCTAATAAGTTCTGGAGTTACAAAACGAGCCGTGCAGCAAATGCCAACTTTATCGCCGAGTTTTAAAAAAGGTGGAATTTTAGCACTCAAACCTCAATGTCAATACTTCAACTTCTTCTCAGTATCGGGATAAACATACAAACGCCCAGTATATATATGGCGTTGATCGTTGTTATCGAGAATATTGATTTTGTAAACGTAAATATCTTGTTTGATAATCTTTTCCTGTTCCTGACCAAAAATGCGGTAAGTACCATCCCATTTCTCCTCTGGGTCTTTCGATCGGAAAACTTCCTGCCCCCAACGGTTATAAATAAGCAATTCATACTTCTTCAAATCCATACCTTTCCCTCCCCATTCTTCATTCTTAAGATCGTGATTGGGAGTAAAGGCATTGGGTGTAAACCAAACAAATTCGGGAATAACGCTTGCATAACGGGTAACGGTGTCCTCACAACCAAACTCAGTAATGGCTTTGAGTGTAATTTTATACAGCCCGGTGTCATTGTATATGTGTTGGAGCAAATCGCTAATACCTTCCACATTACCATCACCCAAATCAATAGTGCAATACTGCCAGCCTTCTGATTGGTTAATGAAATTAACCGAAGGACTTAAAATTTCAGCCACCTCGGGGTCACATACAAATTTAGCAATTGGAAGCGGGTGGACTATAACCACTCCGGGTTGCCGAACAGAATCTACACATCCGTCAATTGTAGTCACAACAAGGTTTACATCATAAGTTCCAGTTGTATAGGTTACCGGATTGGGAAATTCGCCGTTGAAGGTACTATTTCCGAAATTCCATTGCCAATCTACTACTTGGTGGGGAGGGCTTAAAGGAGTTGAGTTGTCGGTAAATGCTACATCATAAGGGTAATCGCATCCTTCGGGTCTGTCGGCAAAAAATTCAGGAACAGGCAATGGATTGACAGTTACAGGAACAGTGGTAGTTGCCACACAGTTTTGGTCAGATGTTAATGTGAGCACTGAGGCATAGGTGCTTGGAGCTAAATAGGTATATGTTAATGAATCAACCAACGAAACTGTAGCTGAATTGTCGCCATAATCAAATACATACTGGGCTATAGTACCATAACTTAATGTGGAATTGTTATGAAAAACCATAGGATAGCCAAAGCAAACATCTAAGGCTGAAAATACAGCTACGGGGATAGGGTATATGGGAAGTAAACCAGAAATGGTATCTGCACAAGTATTTGTTTTAGCAATTAAGGTAATAGTATAACCGGGGTCGGGATTACTATTATTATAAACTGTGGTTGGATTGGCCGCTTGTATTCCAGATACTTCTCCCAAATCCCAAAGCCATTGAGTGACTGGTTCAGTAGGGTCCATAGAAGTAGAGAAATCGTTAAATGTTAAAGGTGTTCCTTGGCATTGTGTAGTCCCGGTTACATTAAAGTTAGCTGCAGGTTTTGTGTGAACAATTACATTATGTGAGATATTAGCAGTACACGAACCAGCCAAAATATCTAAAGTCACTGAATATAAACCCGGCCCGGGAAAATTATGAATTGGATTTGTATCAGTTGCCATGGGGCTTCCATCGCCAAAATCCCAAACACTTGAAAATGTTCCATTGGGCGTTGATGTATTGGTAAATACTACATCATTGGGGTCACAATTAACAACTGGAAATGTGAAATTTGCAACAGGCAATGGAACTACTGACACGGGTTGTGTTGTGATTGCGGTACAGGTTGTTATTGGGTCAGATACAGTAAGCGTTACGTTAAAAGGCTGACCTCCATTGGTTGAATTAAATAAATGCTGTGGATTTTGTGTGTTGTAATTTGCGGCTGGGCTTGGCATATTCCAACTGTATGTAAGTCCTCCGGCAGGTTGAGAATTATCTGTGAATGAAGTTATACCTCCCAAACAAGCCACATCGGAAGTAAAGGCTGGTACTGGCAAGGGATTAATAGTAATTTGTTGGGTGCTGGAGGATGTACACCCGGCACTGCTTAGATCGGTAAGCGTAACGGTGTAGATACCGGCAGAGGAATAAACATGAATGTCAGGAGTTACGGTCGATGTATTTGAATCTCCAAAATCCCATAAACGCGAAGCAGCATTAGTTACATCAATAAAGCTAACATTTCTACCCACACATTCAGAATTACTGCTTAAATTCATAACTACAGTTGGATTGGGCAAATAACTTACTTGTTGGGTAGCTACATCAGTGC
Source organism: Bacteroidota bacterium (assembly GCA_947475205.1). Taxonomy (GTDB): domain Bacteria; phylum Bacteroidota; class Bacteroidia; order JAIBAJ01; family JAIBAJ01; genus JAIBAJ01. Next base: position 44,668 of record CANJNG010000009.1, on the reverse strand, counting down.
AACCTGCGGCAGTGGTTACTGTTGCCGAAACTGTATAAGGGCCTATGCCTGCACCTGCATAAGTATGTGTTGGGTTTGATCCTGTTTGAATGGGTGATAAATCGCCAAAATCGTAATCAACGCTGTAAGTATCGGTGCAGCCCAGACTAAAGGTAATATTTTCGGTAAATGACATAGCCAAACCTTGACAAGTCGGAGCTGGAGTGAAAGAAATACTGGGTTTACCTGTTACATTTAAGGATTTCGTAACCATAGCCTCACAGCCACCATCTGTTTGTGCAGTAAGAGTTACGCTTATATTTCCGCAATTAGTGGCGGTAGCGGTTGGGTTTGCAACAACTAACTGGTTTGGGGTTGCTGATAAAGTTCCAAAATTCCAATTCCAATTTTGAATTGTTCCTAAAGATACGGTGCTTGCATCTTGAAAATTTACGGCTGAATTTTCGCATAGCCCACCGGGAATAGTAAAATCAGCAGTAGGAATTGGTGTAACGGATTTATCAGTTGGCCCAATTACATAAGTAACTCCTTGATCTATAATTTGTGAATTATATCCCGTTGCTCCTGCGGTCGCTCCTGCAATTCCGCCCACACCAGGAGCTCCTCCCGAAACATCAATCCCAATTCCTGCTCCATTACTTCCCAAATAAAAACGCTTTACAATGCCGCCGCCACCGCCGCCGCCCGCTTCCATATTGGTACTATTTCCGCCGGAACCACCTTTGCAATTTATAGTTCCTGTGCCATTAATATAATCTGCTTGCAGCAAAACTCCTCCACCTGCACCCCCTCCTTCAGCCTCTCCAATCAAGGGAGCACATCCGGTTGCATTTTGTCCGTTCATGGTAATAGTTCCGTTCATATCTATAACCAACCCATAAGCCGAAAATGCCCCTCCTCCACTAGCACTGGGAGGGCAGTCAGACCCACCACCGCCCGACCCCATTTCGTTATCCGGGCCATTAGTTGTTCCATAAGCATCGCCTCCATTTGAAGGCAATCCACCTCTTCCGCCGCTTTGGTTTGCAGCATTATTTCCACCATGGCCGCCTCCACCGCCGCCTATTGTGCCAAAACCGTCCTCACCTGCACCTGAAACAGGAATTGGTAATGCTGAAACATAACCTGTACCTGGGGCGTAACCCTTAAAATTCCCGTCAATCGTCCCCATAATATTAATTTTCTTTCCTGTGAAAGTCAAGGGAGATAAAGGATTTAGCGTAACTGTAACTCCGGCATTTACGGTAATTTTATCAAAGGCTTGGTTGCCTCCAAGAGTTTGATTGGCCGAAATAGTCAGGCTGGTAGCGAAAAAGCCACCACAACTGCTAGCCGCTGGTGCTGTCGGGTTTCCATAATATATATATATAGTCGCTATTCCATTTGGAGGAATTACACCTAAGTTTATCCATATTTCTGTGTTGGGAGTATTTATTCCACTTTCAATGCAATAGCCAATGTTATTTCCACAAAAACCATCTAAAATCCGAATATCATTTCCGTTAGGCTGCATTTTACCGGCAGCAATTAAGGCATCTGTAGCCATATAAAACACAAAAGGAGTTCCGGCCACAACGGGCGTAGATTCTGTATTTGTCAGAATAATTGGTCTATAATATTGCCACCCTGGAAAATCGCAACATTCAGGTGGGTTGGATACCTGAGCCATAATGCCCTTTGAAAGCATTGTGAATAAGAAAACTAAAATATAGTTACGAAACTTCATCGAGGAATTATTCCTTTCAAATCAATCCGCAAATCTAATTGATTTTGAGTTAAATTATCCCGAATATTTTATCAAAACTATTTAACGTTGCTGTGTTTACAATTTTGTGGGAATACAATTCAAACCATTTCCATCAAAAATACATTTGCCTAAACTTAAATCTTTATGAAAATAGGTGTAGTTGGAGCCGGGCATTTGGGCAAGATTCATATTCGGTTGCTAAAGGAAATTCCTGAAATGGAACTGATTGGTTTTTATGATTCCAATGTAGATGCTGTTGCAAAAATATCGGCTGATTTGGGGGTTAAAGCCTTTGCTGACTTTGCTGAAATGCTCGCACTTTGCGATGCTGTTGATGTGGTAAGTCCCACCACTACTCACTATGAATATGCGGCTGCTGTAATTCGGGCAAATAAGCATTGCTTTGTGGAGAAGCCACTTTCAAGCACTTTAGCAGAATCAGAAAAATTGGTTTCATTGGCTCACGAAGCCGGAGTTACGGTGCAGGTGGGTCATGTGGAGCGGTTTAATCCGGCGTTTGTGGCGGCTCGTCCGTTTATAGAAAAGCCTATGTTTATTGAAAGCCATCGCTTAGCGTTGTTTAATCCTAGAGGGACTGATGTGCCGGTGGTGTATGATTTAATGATTCACGATATTGACATTGTGCTTTCGGTGGTGAAATCAAATATTAGGAAAGTGAGTGCCAATGCTGTGGCCGTCGTAAGCGATTCGGCTGATATTGCTAATGCTCGTTTGGAATTTGATAACGGATGTGTGGCAAATCTTACGGCCAGTCGTATAAGCATGAAAAATATGCGGAAGATTCGGTTCTTTCAGCGTGATGCTTATGTGTCGGTTGATTTTTATGAGAAGCAAGCCGAAGTTATCCGCATTCGCGAAACCGAGAAGCAGGAAGGAGATGGCTTTATTATAGACTTAGGTCCCGAAAAAGGCCGAAAGGAAATTTACTTTTCTATGCCCGAAATTCCTGATTCAAATGCAATTAAGCAGGAATTAATTTCATTTTATGAAGCTATTAAGAACGGAACACCTGCTGCAGTTTCGGTAGAAGACGGTTGCTCTGCTATGCAGGTTGCCGAAAAAATTATGGAAAAAATCAGTTTTGGTGGCTGAGGATTGAGGGAAATAATATCCTCCATTAAACCTTTGCCCATTTTCAATGTTCCAAAGCCAGTTCAACATATCAATGACTGGTAAAAAGCTATTAGCCTTTTGTGGGTTTGTATTTCTGCATACCGCTGCCATAGCACAGTTTGATATAGATACTGTAATGCGGTATTCGTCGAGTTTGGTTTTCAAACCTGCAATAAACTTTTCAGGATGCGTTTCGCCCTATCGAAGATTAGTTAAAAGTCCTGTTCCTAATGATCTTAACTATTTTCAGGGGACAGGAAATATGTTTGTTCCGCTTTGGGGAAAGTTTAAATACTCCGAAGATTACGAAAAACCTACCATTATTCAGTTAAGTGGAAATTTGGGTGGAGCATATACCCGCCTTGGAAGTAGAAATCCGGATTTCGATTTTTCTCATCCGCTTATTAACCTAAACGCCGGGTTAAACTTTTTTTGGTATGATGGGAAGAAATCAGCCATTACCACCGGGCTTTTTGCCTTTACAAACGAAGATAACTACACCATTGCTAATCCCACCGTACGCTACACAGGTTATCTGCAATGGAGGTATAGCCTTAATACGGCAGTGGCTTTAAGGTTAGGTGTTACCTATACTTTTACGTTCGGGCGGGGAATTCCCTGGCCCATTGTGGGGATAAACTGGAGGTTACGCCCTAAAGTCATCCTAAACCTTAATTTCCCATTTAACGCAAACCTCAACTGGACACCCGGAAAACAAAACCAGATTCGCTTCTTTATTCAGCAAAATGGAGGGGTGAGTACCTTCGGGAATGCAACTGCGGATTTAGGTTTAAAAGCTGACAAAGTGGTACTTCGCCGACGGGAGTATAAAGTTGGGGTAAGTTTTCTGCAATATGTAAAAGGAAAATTTAATTTTTCGGCAGAAGCAGGTGTTTTAGTTGCCCGCCGAATTACCCTCACCACGCCAAATCGCAAAAATGATATTGGTGCAGGCTTAAACTTGGCAGATAAAAAAGTGTTCGACAGCAAGCTCGACCCAGCTCCTTATGTTCAGTTAGGGCTTGGTTACCGTTTTGGCAAAGCCCTGAAAAAGAAAAAGAAAATTGCTTCGCCCGATGGAATTGGAATGCTTGAAATACCTGCCAACTTTGGCGAAGAAGAAATTCTCGATTTCGGACAATTAGATGTCAGTTCCGTAAATCTCGATGTGCAACCCCTAAATATTGATGCCATTGATAAATTCGACCTGAATGAAGACGATTTCAAGGATTTCATTGATGGGGATAAGTAGTTTGGGGTGGGTATTTATATTAAAATAAAGTATTGCTTTATTTAAAAAATATACAAACTCGCAATAACAATTTACTCCTTTGATGAATTAAGAAAACGGTCTAATGCTCAGTTGTATTTAAATTAAATCGTTTTTTTACTTTTTTCCTAAAACTGAATTTATATGTTACACCAAGCGAGGTGGCAAAATGCCTCGTTAAACCGTCGGCTCTATATTTTCGCACCACTACTGGAAATCCCATAAGCCAGTCTATCACAATATGATTAGTAACCCGATATTTTATCCCTCCTGTAATATTGAGGGTTAAACCTTCCGAGCCGGCTATTTTGGTTTCAGTACCCGTCAATGGCGTGTATTTGTCGCCGCTAATCCTATAAATTCCCAATAATCCGGGCGATAAATCAAACTTTTTGATACGGAAGTTCTTTTCGGCTCTAATCAGCACATCGGGTCCTCGTTTGAGTTGGTTTGAATTGAAATATTTTCCCCATTCCGATGGGAATTTCACTTTAGCTGTAACCCCAAGATTAAATTGACCTTGTATGCTGTCAAGTATCCCCGAAATATTGGTTATATTCTGGTAAGCATTCTGATTATCATCATATAGCGGAATTTGAACTCCAAAGTTAAAATTCCAGCCTTTATAAATTAATCCCAATCCCCCCCACCAAATCGTAAGTTCCCAAACTGGTTTGATATGCCATAGGTAACGACAAGGGTAACTGGAAAGTGATTAACGGAATAGTGATTGGGAAATTATTAGGTTGATAGCCAATGTCAATATCTGCAATGCCTATAATATCGGCTTTATTGGTTGGGATTTTAGTGCCTAAAGTAGCTGTTAATGTAATAGTTGGCTTTAGTTTAAAATTACCCGAAAAAGCCAAGGAAACATCACCAAAGGCATTGGTTTTACCTAAATCGCCATTAACAGAAGTAAAGGGGATTTTTGCCTGAAAAGAAAACATTTTGCCCAAACCGATATTCACTTCTGGGGTGGTTTGAAAAATCAATACGCCTTGTTCGCCTATGCCCAAGCCCTCAGCTATCCGGGCCGAATGTGGCAGATATTCCGCCGTAGTATCTGCAACCGGAACATTCAACGATTGCAACGTACCCATGGAGCAAAAGCCAGCATCGCTGCATCCTTGAGCAAAGGGTTTGAATGCAATAGCAAGCAATATCAGTGTTGAAAGTATATATTTCATTAGGCGAATTTCATATTCATTAGTGCTGCTCATCTATTTTCAGTTTTGTGATTTATTTCGCAAAGAAACCACGAATTCTGAAAATATTCCACACTTTAATCCATCGTGATTAAAGTCTGTTACTTTTGGGCAACAAAATGAAGCAACTTTTCCTCCTTTTCACCCTGCTAACACTTAGTTTAAGTGTCTTTTCGCAAAGAAATAAAGAATTTTCAAAGGAATTCTTTTCCGATAAAGATGGGCTTTCCACTGCAAAAGATAACTTTAAGCAAGGTTTGAAGTATTTTGATCAAGGCCGCCGCTCGTATCCGCAGGCAATTGAATCATTTCTGAAAGCCAATATTTTCAACCCCGATAACGACGAACTTAATTATAAGTTGGGAATAGCCTATTTGGGTTCGGGTTTTAAATCAAAATGCTTGGAATTCTTTGAAAAAGCCAATCTGCTTAACCCTAAATTGGAAGATTTGCAATTCTATTTGGGCAGAGGTTATCATTTGAATTTACAATGGGATAAAGCCATTGATAAGTATAAACTTTACCGAAATGAAGCCCAATCTGACAAGGACAAAAAGGATAAACTCATAGAAGTGAACAAAATGATTCAGGAATGCGAGTATGGGAAAGAGTATGTAAAGCATCCAGTTCGGGTTTTTATAGATAATTTAGGTTCGGCAGTAAACTCCAAATACTCCGATTTTAGTCCCGTAATTTCGGCTGACGAAAGCATTATGTTCTTCACCAGTCGCCGCGAAAACACCACCGGTGGGGGCAAGGATGAAGACGGAGCTTTCTTTGAAGATATTTATTATTCCAAAAAAGTTGGAGGTGAATGGGGGATGCCTGTAAATATGGGTAGCCCTATCAACTCCGAGTTTCACGATGCAACTGCAGGATTAAGTGCAGATGGACAAAAACTCTATGTGTTTGATGGTGCAAAAGGCAATGGCGATATTTATTTTTCTACCTTAAATGGTGAAAAATGGAGCAAATTAGAAAGCATAGGTAAGAACATTAACACCGAAGCACGGGAAACTTCTGTGTGTTTAAGTCCCGATGAAAACACACTTTTCTTTGTAAGTGAGCGTGAAGATGGCAAGGGCGGACGCGATATATGGATAAGTAAAATAGATAAGAAAGGAAAGAAATGGACCGATCCCGTAAATGCCGGAAATATCAATACTCCATACAGCGAAGAAAGCGTATATATGCACCCCGATGGCAAAACGCTTTATTTTTCCAGTCAGGGATTTACCAGTATGGGTGGCTATGATATTTTCAAAACAACTTATGAGAACGGCACTTTCACCACACCCGAAAACTTGGGCTATCCGGTAAACTCGCCCGACGATGATGTGTTTTTGGTGATTTCGGCCAGCGGTTTGCATGGATATTATGCCTCCTTTGCTAAAGATGGAATTGGCGAAAAAGATTTGATGATGATATCTTTCCTTGGCCCCGAAAAACCTGTGATGCTCAATACAGAAGACAATTTGATTGCATCGCAGGTAGCCCCGCAAAAGGTTTTGAGCGTAGAGCCGGCAATGGCGGTAAACCAAGCCAGTGCAACTATTTTAAAAGGTGTTATCACTGATTTGATAAGCCAGCAACCTGTGGAAGCCGATATAGAATTGGTGGACAACATGAAGAATGAATTGATAGCCACATTTAAATCAAATTCTAAATCGGGAAAATACTTAGTGTCGCTGCCTTCGGGAAAGAATTATGGTATTGCTGTTAAACATCCCGACTACCTCTTTCATTCCGAAAATTTTGATATTCCGGTGGTGTCGGGCTATCAGGAAGTGGAAAAGAATATTCAGTTAAAGAAAATAGCGGTAGGAGCAAAGATTGTATTGAGGAACATATTCTTCGATTTCGACAAAGCCACACTTCGCCCTGAATCTACAGCCGAGTTGGAAAGGTTGATTCAGCTTTTGAAAGATGTACCCACTATGCGTATTGAAATAAGCGGACACACCGATAGCCGCGGAGCCGATGACTATAATCTCAAACTATCCGATAACCGTGCAAAAGCAGTGGTAGAATATTTGGTATCGCATGGCATTTCGGGCAGCCGCCTTGAGTATAAAGGATATGGCGAAACCCAGTCTATGAGTACAAACGATACCGATGAAGGCAGGCAGTTAAACAGAAGAACTGAGTTTAAGATTTTGAGCAAGTAGGTAATTTACTGCAAATAAATTCCTTTCTTGACCCTTAGGTAATCCACTTGGGTGGAATTAGTGTTGTGTTGAAAACGGAATTTTGTCGTGTAGTCGTTGCTAACCTAAAACCTAAAACTTATAACTCATCACTTATCAATTACCTTTGGCCGCTTGATTCTTCATTTCTTTAAAAATTCCGTTCACTTCTTGGTCTTGATGACATGGCTGGCCTCCTGCGAATCTGAAGGCTATGTACCGCCCGGTAGCCCCGATGATTACAAGGAACCCATGGTGGAAGCTAACCGAATAGTATCGAAGAACGAAAACATTACCATCAATAAATACATCGCCCGCCGTGGCTGGGAAATGAAATCAACCGGAACAGGCCTTAGGTATATGATTTACGAAGAAGGCAAAGGCGACACAGCCAAGGTTGGGCAAATTGCTGTACTTAGTTATAAACTTAGTTTGCTCGATGGCACACTCTGCTACGACTCCGATAAAGATGGGGTAAAATCTTTTGAAATAGCCCATGGCGGAGTGGAACGCGGCCTCGAAGAAGGCATTTTAAAGATGAAAGTTGGCAGCAAAGCCCGCTTTATATTACCTTCGCACCTCGGTTGGGGTTTACCCGGCGACGGCGACAAAATCCCAATGAAAGCAGCACTACTTTATGATGTACAATTACTGCAACTGAAGTAGACAACAGATTTTAGATATTAGACTTCAGATAGCTTCGCATCATATTTCCAAGTCTAATTTCTAATCCTAACATCTAACATCTAAAGTCTAACATCTAAAGTCTAACATCCAACATCTAATATCTAAAGTCTAACCTCTAATCACAAAAATGAAAAAAACGATTCTATTCGCTGCCACGGTAGCAACAGTATTAACCGCTTGTAAAAACTCTAAATTCCCCGGCTACGAACTTTCAGAAACCGGTCTCTACTACCAATTCTTCTCCCAAAACGAAGATGCAAAATCACCCGAAATAGGCGATATTATGTCAGTAGAAATGACATTGAGTAACTCTCTAAACGACTCTATTATCTTTGATTCACGCAAATTTGGTAAAGATCAACAGTTCCCGCTTTTTGAATCGAAATACGGCGGAAGTATCGAAGAAGGCTTTGCCATGATGAGCGAAGGCGATAGTGCTTCTTTTATTGTTAATCCAGATTCGTTTTACAGTTTCACCAGCAAAGCCCCTAAACCTGCTTTTTTGAAAGAAGGTGCAATGCTTAAATTTAATGTAAAGATGAAGAAAGTGGAATCAAGAGCTGATTTTGATAAACAAAGAGCCAATGAAGCACAATCACAAGTTCAGGTAGAGAAAACCAAACTGGTTGAATATATTAGCCAAAAAGGAATTAAAACTGCTCCCGATAGCCTAGGTCTTTATTATATAGAAACCAAAGCCGGAAGCGGTGCATTGGCTCAGCCCGGCGACTCGGTAGTGGTAAATTACGAAGGCACTCTGCTCGATGGTAAAGTATTCGATAGTAGCTTTGAACGAGGTGACCCAATCAAATTTAGTTTAGGTCGTGGAATGGTTATCCCCGGTTGGGAAATTGGTCTTTCTAAAATGAAAAAGGGCGGAGAAGCTACATTTATTATCCCCTCTGATTTGGCTTATGGCCCACGCGGTTCGGGACCAATTCCACCTGCATCAACGCTTGTATTTAAAGTGCAATTGGTGAACGTGGTTAAAAAGAAATAATGCCCTTCGTTACAAAAAATAAATCAAACTTCCTCCAATTTACTAAGCTAAATTGGGGGAAGTTTTGTTATGTAACTATGCTTTGCCTGATGGTTATTGCAGGTTGCAAACCAAGTTCGCAAACAGTTCAAGCTCCTAAACCTGTAGAACGCCAACTTCATGTTCCAACAGGTACAAAAAGCGGTTTGGTGTATGAGTATTTCAGGCTGGGCGATGGTGAAACTATTGCCAATGGCGATGAGGTTACGCTTCATTATATAGGGAAACTCGATAATGGTAAGAAATTCGACAACAGTTACGAGCGTGGTCGCCCATTAACTGTAAAAGTTGGGCAGGGCAATGTAATTTCGGGGTGGGATAGCGGCCTGAAACTATTCCGCAAAGGAGATAGGGTTATGCTACGAATTCCGCCCGATTTAGCATATGGCGACAGAAACCTTGGCGATATTCCGCCCAACTCTACCCTCATTTTTGAAATGGATATTCTGGATGTGAAGAAGAAGGGAATTTATTATATGGATAACCTGAAAGGTAGGGACACCCTCAAAACGGCTTCGGGATTGAAATATATAAAGATTAAGGAAGGGAAAGGGACGAACATTGCTGCCGGGCAAATGGCTAAAGTGCATTACGATGGGGTACTGCTCAACACTAAAAAGTTTGATAGTAGCTACGATAAAGGCGAACCTTTTATGTTTACTGTCGGGAAGGGTGAAGTAATAAAGGCGTGGGACGAAATACTTCCTCTAATGAATAAAGGAACGAAATACCGCCTGATTGTTCCCCCAACATTGGGCTATGGCGAAAAAGGGCTACCTCCCGATATTCCGGCGAATGCTACCTTGGTATTTGATTTAGAATTGTTGGGGTTTTAGATAGCCCATTCCAAGTTTCTAGTAGGGTAGGAGGGAGGCTGTCATATTTTAATGGCATGCTAATTATACTGAACGAGATTTAATTTCATCTAAATCCGCAACCAACTGTTTCGTTAGGTTTCTTCTGGAATATTTCTCTACGCCTTTGCCCGAAACAGCTAGTGTTCCTGATTTGAATTCATCATAAAAATCAAGAACGGCCTTTTTCATTCCTTCACTATCCTCAAAGTTCACCACTACTCCCGATTGGGTTTCGCTGATCACGGCAGCACAATCGCCGGAAGGAGGCCCGATGCAGAGAATTGGCCGACGGGCAGCCAAGTATTCAAACAGTTTTCCGGTGAGGATACCCTGCACGTTTGGGGTATTGTTTAAAGGCAACAGCAACACCTGTGACGAAGCCGTGAATTGCGTTACTTCATCGTGGGGCAAATAGGCCACAAATTCTGTTGTGAAACTAACGATTGATAGATTCCTGCTTACTTCCACATCATTTTTGCCTACCAATCTTAGCACAAAATCCCGCTTGAAGTCAGCATTCTCCTTACAAATATCATCCAGCACTTTCCAAAGCAGTGGAGAGTTTCGGTCTTTGTTCATCGACCCGATATGGCTGAGGGTAAACTTAGGGCTTAGCTGTGTTTCACCACTAAAATCATCATCATCAAAACCATTGGTAATCACAATCGGGTTCGCTGCTCCCAGTTCCAGAAACTCCTGCCTCATGGCCCGGCTTATCACCAATAAAGCATCAGCATTCTTAATAACCTGCTGCTCCAGTTTGCGGTGTTGCGAATCTGCCCAGCGGGTAAGCATCAACTGGGGATAGAAATCAATATTGGTCCAGGGGTCGCGGAAATCGGCCAGCCAGGGCAAACCCAGCTCGGCTTTAAGTTTCATGGCGATGAGGTGCATGGAATGGGGTGGCCCGGTAGAGATTATCACATCCACGGGGTTCTCTTTCAAATAAGCTTTCAGATATTTCACCGATGGGCGAATCCACAGCATTCGAGCATCGGGGATAAATACATTTCCCCGCACAAACACACTTATCTTTTCCAGCAGGGGATTTTTGCTGCTTTCGGACAGAAACCCGGCGTTTATCTTTTCGTCTTTCTTTTGGCCGATGAAGCGTTTGTATAAGCTATAAGGCTCCACAATGGGTTGCTTCAGCACGGTGATTCCCGGCGGAACATCCTTTTCCAGCGAAGCATCAAGGATAGGCACTTCGCCATTTTGTGCAGTGTAAACCACAGGCTCCCAACCAAAATCACGAAGATATTTCACAAACTTCAACCACCGCTGCACCCCCGCACCACCCGCAGGAGGCCAATAATAGGTGATGATGAGTGCTTTCTTGGGTTTCACGAGGCGAAGATAGAAGGAGAAAGGATTTTGAGGGGGAAATTTGTGGGGTGAAAGCTTTTCTATAGCATCATTAGTTAGTTTAGCCAATTGTTGCCTTATAAACAAAACATTTAAGAGGATTTGACAAGTAGAGCGTTTGGTCAATCAAGCTGCGAAGTAAAATTTCCATTTTCCGCGAAAGCGACAAAAAGGGAATTGAACACTTCGCGACGTTCAGGCAAAATGGAACGTCGCAAGTTGAACACTTCGTGAGGTTCCGGCAAAAAGGAACGTCGCAAGTTGAACACTTCGTGAGGTTCCGGCAAAATGGAACATCGCAAAGTGAACACTTCGTGACGTTCCGGCAAAATGGAACGTCGCAAGTTGAACACTTTGTGACGTTCCGGCAAAATGGAACATCGCATGTTGAACACTTCGTGAGGTTTCGGCAAAAAGGAACGTCGCAAAGTGGAGACTTCAACAGTCTCGAGAGCCCCCCCTTTTATTGGATTTGAATTAAGATAGGCCCGGCTGATACACCTGATGATGCACAATTTTCAGTTTGCTCAATCGGTCTAACTGTTTAGCCAGAATTGCTTTCAGGGCATTTTGTTTACCTTCTTTGTTTCGGTAAATTAGGCGATGATCTATAACGGCAACCGTAATCTGATTCAAATCATCTTCGGTTACGAAAGTCCGGCCATTCACCAAAGCAAAAGCCTTGAGGCACTTGAGGAAAGTAATACCGCTACGGGTGGACGCTCCCAACACGATGTCGGAATGCTTACGCGTATCGCGAACAATGTTTCGCACGGCGGTAATAAGCTCATCATGAATAAACACTTTCTCGGTTTCGTTTTGCAGAAACAAAATCTCGTCCATACTCAGCACCTGATGAATGTTCTCCAGATTGTTCTGAATCCCGAGATAGTCCTTATAAATGTTTAGTTCCGTGGCTTCGTCCACATAGCCGAAGTAAATCTTAATAAAAAACCTATCCAATTGTGCCGCCGGAAGCGGGTACGTGCCTTCCATCTCCACCGGGTTTTGGGTAGCGATGGTGAAGAACAGTTTTTCGAGCGGATAAGTGGTTTCGCCCATCGTAATTTGGTGCTCGGCCATACATTCCAGCAAAGCCGATTGCACCTTGGGCGATGCCCTATTAATTTCATCGGCCAACAGCAAATTGCAAAACAGTGGCCCCTTCTTGAACACGAATTCCTTTTTCACATCATCAAAAATATGCGAACCGATTAAATCCATAGGCAACAAATCGGGTGTAAACTGTATCCGTTTAAAATTTGCCCCTCCTCCCCCACTCTTTCCTGTATCGCCCGAAATACTTTGAGCTAAGGTTTTCGCCATCACTGTCTTTCCGGTGCCGGGATTATCCTCCATCAGGATGTGTCCTTTGGCCAGCAAGGCCGTAAGCACAAACTGTATCTGCATCCGCTTCCCACGGATAACCGTTTCGATATTGTCCACCAATTTCTGAATATTGGCTAAGGCTTGGTCTATTTGTATGTTTTGTTCTTCCATATTTTTAATGTCTAATTTCTTATATCTAATGTCCATCACCAATCGTTTTCACCCGTTTTAGCACCGCTTCAGGTTTAGGTAATTTTGTTTTATTTTTAAGATATGCCGCCGCCTGATTCCCGGCCTGAAAGCCCCATTCGTAAAAGTCGGCACCATAGCTGGCCACTGCTCCTCGTTTTACTAATCCGGCCTCGCTGGTGAAAACCGGAATTTTATTTGCATCGCAAAGCTTCTTTACCGTTTCAAACGAAGCAAAGATTACATTATCGGGCAGGGCAAAAAAGGCATCAATATTCTTGGTAAGAAGCGTTGCCGTTACCTGTTGCGTTTCCGATGAATTGTTTACCGGAAGAGCCTCTAACCTTATTCCGTTTTGCTCGCAATAATGCGTAACCTCATTAAATGCATCCACACTTTGCGGTTCGCTTTGGTTATATGTGAGCCCTATAGCTTTGATATTGGGAAGATAGGTTTTCACCAATGCCAAAGACGAATCGATATAATCTAAGGTTTCGTAAACTCCGAATAAGTTCTTAGGCCAGGAACCGTCCTTAGCAGCCAATCCTGCCAAATCGGGGCGGGGACTAACCATCATACATACCGGAATATCTCCTGCTTTCTTAACTGCCGTAATGGTTGAAAGCGTAGGGTTGGTGGCAATCAAATCCACTTTCTCACTAACCATATAATCACAAGCCTGCACCAAGGCCACTTGATCGCCCTGAGCATTGCGGTATAAAACATTGAGTGTTCCTCCCTTTTCAGAATAGCCATTCTTCTCCAAGGCATCCCAAAAGCCCTTTCGAGCCTGAGCAAGGGTTTCATCTTCCAATAAATCTAAATAGGCCACCGTCGGGATTCCTTCTTTCTTCTTTTCGCCACAGGAAACCAAAAGAGCAATTAGGAATGAGAGAATTAGTGTTCTTTTTGGAATAAAGAAATTGGATTTGGGCATAAATAAATTTGGCCGCAAATCTAACTATAATCCTTCGCTCAAATCTTGTTAGTAATTTACTTTGAAACTCCATTTTCAATCATCCCTCTAAATAACAAACCGCAATACTTTTGCCACGTTTCAAACTTAACAAATGGGAAAAGTAGATGTATTGCTTGGGCTTCAATGGGGCGACGAAGGCAAAGGTAAAATCGTGGATGTAGTAACCCCCGGTTACGATATTGTGGCTCGCTTTCAGGGTGGCCCCAATGCCGGACATACCTTAGAATTTAACGGCAAGAAATACGTTTTGCACACCATACCATCGGGCATCTTTCGTGATGGGATTATCAATGTGATTGGCAATGGCGTGGTGATTGATCCGGTAATCTTCCAAAAAGAAATAAAGGCTATTGAAAACGAAGGCATCAAAGCGGCCGAACGCTTGAAAATATCTTCCAAATCTCACCTTATTCTGCCTACCCACCGCTTACTTGATGCCGCTTCTGAAGCTGCAAAAGGAAGTGCCAAAATTGGTTCTACTCTTAAAGGAATAGGCCCAACTTATATGGACAAAACCGGAAGAAACGGTATCAGAATCGGCGACATTTTTGAACAGGGCTTTAAAGAAAAGATTAATTTTCTTGTTGATAAACACAAGCAAATGCTCGATTTCCACAAGTTCGATTACAGCGAATTACCTGCATTGCTCGAAACTTGGTTTGAAGCTATCGAGCAACTCAAAACCCTTCCTGTTATCAACAGCGAATATCAACTCAATAACTGGCTTTCAGAAGGCAAAAACATTTTGGCCGAAGGTGCACAAGGCAGTTTGTTAGATATAGATTTTGGAACCTACCCCTTCGTTACGTCAAGCAGTACCATGTGTGCCGGAGCCTGCACCGGGCTTGGAATCGCTCCAAGTAAAATTGATGAAGTTATTGGGATATTCAAAGCCTATAGCACACGGGTTGGAAGTGGTCCATTCCCGACTGAACTCCTCGATCAAACCGGAGAAAACATCCGTCAGGTTGGGCGTGAATTTGGCTCTACTACAGGTCGTCCACGTCGCTGCGGTTGGCTCGACCTTCCGGCACTTAATTATGCCATTATGATTAATGGCGTAACAAAAATGATGATGATGAAAGCTGATGTACTTTCAGGTTTAGATACCCTGAACGTTTGCACTTCATACAACGTAGATGGGAAATCTCAACCCGAAATTCCTTATGATATGAATGTTGCCACCATAAAACCCGAATATCAAAACCTTAAAGGTTGGAAGCAGGATTTAACCCAAATCACTTCCGAAACCGATTTCCCGGAAGAATTAAGCAGCTACATTCGTTTTATTGAAGAAAACACCAAAGTACCTGTTGCTTTAGTTTCCCTAGGACCAGATAGGAAGCAAACTGTGATTAGGTAGGAATTTATTTCCCTCCTAAACTAACTCCTTCAAAAACTTTGCGGTAAAGCTATCTTTATTTAACGCAACTTTTTCGGGAGTGCCTTCACATACAATAGTACCGCCGCCGCTACCGCCTTCCGGACCTATGTCAATAATGTGGTCGGCTACCTTTATAATATCTAAATTGTGTTCAATCACAATAATGGTATTGCCTTTGTCCACCAATTTGTTAAGCACTTCGAGCAGGATGCGAATATCTTCGAAGTGAAGCCCTGTGGTGGGTTCATCAAGAATATAAATGGTTTTCCCGGTGTCGCGTTTTTGCAACTCGGCAGCAAGCTTTATGCGTTGGGCTTCGCCACCACTTAGGGTAGTGCTTTGCTGACCAAGGGTAATATATCCCAACCCCACTTCGTGCAGGGTACGGATGCTGCGGATAATTTGAGGAACGGGTTCAAAGAACTGCACAGCCGTATCAATATCCATATTCAGTACATCGTTAACGCTTTTGCCTTTATATCTGATTTCGAGTGTTTCTCGGTTGTAGCGTTTGCCTTGGCAGGTTTCGCATTGCACATACACATCAGGCAGGAAATTCATTTCGATGGTTTTCATTCCTGCCCCCTGACAAGTTTCGCAACGGCCACCCTTTACATTGAATGAAAACCTCCCCGGTTTATAGCCTCTAATCTTAGCTTCTGGAAGATTAGCGTACAGGTTACGAATTTCATCCATTACACCCGTATAGGTTGCCGGATTGCTTCGTGGAGTGCGTCCTATCGGCGACTGGTCAATTTCAATTACTTTATCAATAAACCCTAAGCCTTCCACTTTGGCATATTCCAATGGGCGGTCTTCGCTTTTATAAACATATTTGTTTAAGATTGGATACAGTGTTTCGCCGATAATGGTGGATTTCCCGCTACCCGAAACCCCCGTAACACAAATAAATTTACCTAAAGGAAACTTTACGGTGAGATTTTTTAGATTATTCCCTTTCATCCCTTTAAGTACAAGAAAGTTCCCATTTCCTTTTCTGCGGGTTTTCGGAATAGCAATTGATTTCCTGCCTGAAAGATAATCGGCGGTAATGGTATCGGCAGCCATTACTTCGGCGGGTGTGCCCTGTGCTACAATGCGTCCCCCATGGATTCCGGCTCTTGGTCCCACATCAATTAAGTGGTCAGAAGCCAGCATCATATCATTATCATGCTCAACTACCAACACTGAATTTCCGGTATCACGCAGCTTTTTCAGAGCATCAATCAGCCTCACATTATCTCGCTGATGCAAGCCTATGCTGGGTTCATCTAAAATATACAATACCCCAACCAATTGTGAACCGATTTGAGTTGCAAGACGAATCCGCTGTGCTTCTCCTCCCGAAAGGCTGCGGGCATTACGGTCGAGGGTGAGATAACTTAAGCCAACATCCAACAAAAATCCTAAGCGTGAACGGATTTCTTTGAGTATTTCGGTAGCGATACGTTGCTGCTTTTCGTCTAAATGCTTTTCAATGGTTTCAAACCATTTCACGGCATCGTTTATGTTTTTATGGCTAATGGTAGCAATGTTTTCGCCGTCTATTTTAAAGTAAAGAGCATCCTTTTTCAACCTTGCACCTTCGCAAACGGGGCAAGTAACACGATTGAGGAAGGTTCTTACCCAGTTCATTTCGGTTTTAGATGTAGCCTCAGTGCTTTGACGAAGAAGGAAGTTCACCACGCCTTCAAAACTCATGGAGTATGCCGATTTTCCATCTTCTGATTTCACTTTCAATACCTCTTCCGACCCAAATAAAATCATCTCCATTCCTTCATCGGGAATGTCTGCAATGGCGGTATTCAGCGTAAAGCCAAATTTATCGGCAATGGCTTGTAATTGTCCGAAAACCCAAGTGCCACGCTGTTCACCAAGTGCTGCGATACCGCCTTTTGCAATGCTTTTCTTTTCGTCGGGAATGAGTTTCTTGCGGTCGATTTCAGCTATAGTGCCTAGGCCATGGCATTTGGGGCAGGCACCGTAAGGGGAATTAAAGGAAAAGGTGTTGGGTTGTGGGTCTTCGTAGCTTATCCCTGTGGTGGGACACATCAGGTTGCGACTGTATTGCTTAACAATATTGTTGTCCAGATCAATGACCATCAATTCGCCCTTACCTTGCTTAATTGCAATCTGCACGCTTTTGTTCAGCCGTTCCCGATCCGCTTCCTTAGCCACAATTCTATCTATCACCACTTCAATGTCGTGAATTTTGTAGCGGTCGAGTTTAGGTTTAGATGCTATTTCTACTATCTCTCCATCCACTCGAACCTTGGTGTAGCCTTGCTTCTGTATTTGCTCAAATAGCTCACGGTAATGCCCTTTTCTTCCTTTAACCAAGGGGGCAAGTATGGCGGATTTCTTTCCTGAAAAGTTTTGTAGAATTGTGTTTACAATTTCATCGTCGGAATATTTCTGCATGAGTTCACCCGTATTATAGGAGTAGGCTTTCGCTACCCGGGCAAATAACAGACGCAGGAAATCGTATATCTCGGTTACCGTTCCCACAGTGCTTCGGGGATTACGGTTAGTTGTTTTCTGTTCAATAGAGATAACTGGACTCAGGCCGTTAATTTTATCCACATCGGGCCGCTCCATATTGCCTAAAAACTGACGGGCGTAGGCATTGAAGCTTTCCATATAGCGGCGTTGGCCTTCGGCATAAATAGTATCGAAGGCCAAAGACGATTTCCCGCTACCGCTCAAACCGGTGATAACTACCAGCTTGTTGCGGGGAATAGTTATATCTATATTCTTGAGGTTGTGTTCGCGAGCTCCGAGAATCTCTATTTCGCCATCTTCGATAAAACCGGGTTTGAAAGTGGAAATTTGTTCAGCTGCTTCGGGAGGCGTGGTCATAGGGTGCAAAGATAGAAAAGCGGGAAAGGACTCCAGAAGTTATTGAAACTGATTTCTTAAGACTAAATTAATACACTGACTCCCAATGGAGGTAGTCTTTTGTACTCCTTTTATAAAGCTATTTTATACCGCTGGTATAACTTTTAAATTTAATTTCAAAAGCAATACCGAATCGTATGATTATGACTTTATAGCTATTCCTTTACAAATTTATATCCACTATTTCCTAATTTCAGGAAGTAAATTCCGGCAGTAAGGCTTTTTAATGAAATAGCAAGTTCCTTATCCGATTTAACTTCTACAGGAAGGGTAAACTGTTTTCCAATAGCATCAAAGCAAGTAAATTCTTTAATGTCTATGCGGTTTTCCATATTCACAAAAAGTTGATCTGTGGCCGGGTTTGGGAATATCCGCACTTTGGTTTCTGTTTTTTCATCAATCCCCACACCCCACAAATAACCGCCTTCGGTGTATTGCACAAAATAGATAAACATTTCGTCTTGTGTGGTGAGGCCAAAGTTTACCCAAGGGCTAATACCATTTGCACCATAATTGATAAACTTTCCTTCAAAAATAACTCCTTCGTTTGATTTGATTGGTAATAGTGGGTCGAAATAGCGAATGGGGGGATGACTCCAATTGTAATATCCTACATAGTTTTGATAGGTTTCATCATAAAAGCCTTCATAAATTTTTTCCCCTTTAGTATTGCTGCTTGTGCGTTTATAAATATCAAAATCTGTTCCCCTGCGATGAGTATGAGTGGTCAGCATCCATATATTTACAGTATCTACAAAATCGGTATAATCGGGCTCGGCAAATGTTACCTCATTTGCTGAAAAGGGGATAAATAAAGCACGAGCCAATTGATTGTTCACCGGTGTTACAATTCTCGATTTCATTTCCCGCTCTGCTGTGCCATACGTTTGAGTATATACATTTATATAGCCTTCGGCAGCAAAAATTGAATCGTTGTTATAGTTTACAAAGTGATAATTCAAATCTAATACCGTGTTGGCAGGCCAACGATATGCTGTGCCCGAAGGAAGATTCAGGCTATCGGTTCGGGTAAAGGTTACCAAGTAATCGGTTTCGGCAGGAAATACGGAAGTTATACTTACTTCTCTTAACCCTTCACCCAAGGTGTCGCCACCGGGTTGGTATTTAAATAACAAATAATGGTGCGAATAGGCATCAATTTGGCAGTCTATTTTCTTTACTTCAATGGGGTTTGGTATTCCTAATTTATGAGCTTTGTAATATTCCACTTCTTCGCCGGGTGCTAAAAAAATCGGACCAAGCTTAATTTGAAAACCATCAGCAGGGTTTGGAGCGGGTGGGGGAGTGGTTCGGGGTAAACCCTTTACATTGTAGTAATCATACAAAACCTGGGTGGAAATATTTGTTTGAGTGGGGCTACAGTCAAAATAAACCCATTGGCGGATCAATTCCAACTCTTCCTTCTCTAGACTCACTAAGGAATTGTGATTCCCGGGATCTTCACCGGTGGTTAAAGCATATTGCGGATAGGTTTCCCAACCATTGTTATTTAAAAGCCGAAGCAAATAACTACGTTCGGGATAGCCGGGAATTAAACGCTTGTGGCCAAGTGCCGCCGAAGCAGCGTTGGTGGGAGCAACGTTTACTAATTGGTTAATTAAATTCTGATTACTGCCGCTTAAATCTAAATTTCCACTTGCTGTGGTGGCGTTATGGCAACTAATGCATTTGTTTTGAAAAATGGAATTTATGCTTGTGGCTGTGCTTTGCGATTGTGCCGAAAATACGGATAAAAGACCGGCAACAAGGGCGAGGGTTTTCTTCATGTATTGAATAATGGAATAGAATTACTTGATAACAACTTTACCTGTAAAAATGTTTTGGTTGGAGCGAATGCTAACTCTATAAAGGCCGGGAGCTAATTTCTCTTCAATGTGGATTTGAGAGTTATTGAAGTTAGTGAATGCTTTTTGATACACCACTTTTCCGGTTACATCGGTTACGGATACGCTGAAATTGGTAATTTCATTGTTTGGAAGCATAACATCAAACGATGCTGTGGCCGGATTCGGGTAGATGCTCAGGTTTTGAACCGGATTGGTTTTCAAAATACCCACATTGCTTGTTCCGTTTGGCTTTCCTTCAGTGTATTGAATTTGATATAGCATCATTTCATCTTCGGTGGTGAGGCCAAAGCCAACCGCTGAAGGTCCGTAGTTATAATATTTTGCTTCTTGAATTATTCCGTTTTTCCATTCTATGGGTTGCAAAGGGTCGAATAAACGAATTGCGGGGTGATGCCAGTCATAATGTCCGGTATTGGTGGTATATGATTGGTCAAAAAAGCCTTCATATATCTGCTCGCCCCTGGAACCATCGGGGTTGCGGAAGTATAAATCGTAATCAACACCATATTTATGGGTGTGGGAAGTTAATCGCCAAACATATAAGGTATCTGTTGCTCCGGCTTCAAAATCGGGTTGAGTCCGAACTACGGTGTCGCCAGTGGGCACGGTGAGTGCATAAGGGAAACTGCCTCCATAAAGTATCAAATCGCAGTGCATTTCAGATGCTCCCGAATTTTTAGGTTGGGTGTAAATATTCATATACACTTCTGCTCCCAAAACCCTGTCGGGGCTAGTGTTAATGAGGTGATAGTTTAAATCCAACACGGTTGTTTGCTCCCAGAAATAAGCCGTGTGTTCGGGCAAACGCACATCTTGGTTAAACTGCCATCCGCAAACCATACTTGTAGCAGCATTTGAACTGTTTTGGTTCGTAGTACGCAAACCGTCAGGGAAACTTGAGGCCTGCCCGGGCAAAAATTTGTACATAATATAGTGGTGCGATTCGGAATTCATAAACACTTCAATCCGGTTTACTTCCAATGAATCGGGAAGTGGCAATTCGTGTTTCAAGAAATACTCTACTTCTGTAACGGGTTCGCGAAGAAACGGGCCTAAATGAATTTGAAAGCCTTCCGTGGCCAATGGCGGGGTTGGTTTTGGAAGTGGAGGCAAGCCCATTCCGTTATAATAGTTATTGATGGTGGCTTGGGTTACTTGGTTTCCGTTGGCTTTGGCACCATATAGAATCCATTGGCGAATGGTTTCTAATTCGGTTTTAGAAAGCGAATCGCCGGGGTAATTTTGCGGCATCATAGACCCTTCGTTGGCTTGGTCTAAGGCATAGTCGCTTCCCCATTCGGTGGTTTTACATTTACGCATTAAATAGCTGCGTTCGGGGTAGCCGGGTTTAACAAGCTTATCACCTTTGGCGGCGGCAGTCGCGTTTTGCGGGGTAATATTTACGAGGGCGTTTCTCACCTCAGCATCTGTTCCTGTGAGGTTTAGGTTACCGCTTAGGTTACCGTAATTATGACAGGTAACGGCACAATTTGCGTCAATTATTGCTCTCACTTCCTGAAACATTGTTTGCGATTGAGCTAAAACAGAAGTTCCGATGAGGGCTGTGAGTAGTAAACTTTTCTTCATTAAGTTGAATGAGTGTTTGTTAATGGTGGCAAATGTAGGGGTTTTGCGAAAGTGCTATGTTAATTTCGAAGAAAGAATTTTGAAGGAATTTATGAGGATAAAAATGGCAGAATTGCACTATTTCATTTAAGGTTTCTTCGAGTTCAGGCAATGATTGTGTAGAGGTTTATTGCTTGGATACCGGAGGTTGGGAGAACTACGCTCAGATAAGGCTTAGCGTTGGGGGGCTTAGTAAGGATGGTATTTGATATGAATAGTCTGCCCTGAGAAAATGAACGTATCTTCTTTCCTGATTACCTTACCCAACCACAAACCGCTTTCATCATAATACCGATGCCCGCTGGGGTCCTTTTAAATATGTATTAATTGATTGCAAATGGATGTTGCGGTTCAGTAATTTATAAAGAAAAATCGCTTTTGAAATACTGCGTATTGACATTGATATGCACAAAACCATGTTTGAAATAGTTGATGTCATTATTGAAACAGTTATTGTGAGGTTTGAAATACTCGGCCTCACTTTTGAAATGCTTGTTGAGTCCTTTGAAGTGGTTGTTGATGCCTTTGAAATGGTCGTTGCGGCCTTTGAAATGGTCGTTGCGGGCAGATTCAAGCACTTCAACGGCGTTTTCTAGTATTTCATCGAAACCTATCATTATTTAAAAACTGAACGATGCCAGTTGTAGGGAGAGGGCTAGTTCAGCCTTAACGTTTAGTAGTGCAGGCTTGGCGGGGATAAACTGGCGGATGATTTGGCGGCTTAATGAATTACCTCCGGCAAGTGCTTTGCTGTTCATGGAATTTTGTTGTTGTGGGTCAGGAGACCACACAGAACAAAGAAAGCGGTTAAAAAACGCTTTCAGCTGAAGACCGCTGCCAGTTGGGTCTACCCTACTTGATAAAAAAATGCGGATATTGTTGGATAATATTAGTGGTGTTGGCATCGCCTTACACATACTCCAAACTACCCATCCACTTCCACCATAACATAATTGCTGCGGTGAGCAGATGCTTTAAAGGCATCGATAACTTTCTTTATCCGCAGTTTGGCTTGGGAGTAGGAGGCATTCTTCTCAATTTTAAGCATGAGGCAAACGTTGTATTGGTTGCGGATGCGGGGTATGTTGGGGTAGGCAGGCCCAAGGACGCGGTTGCCAAATACTTCCCGCAACTGAAAGGCAAAAGCAGCGGCGGCATCATCGAGTTTCCGGCTATCGGGATGGCGAAGGGTAAAGTTTATGAGCCGAGCAAAGGGGGGATAGTTGTAGAGTTGGCGTTCGGTAAATTCGTGTTGGATAAGGGAATCGAAATCCTGAGCTATTACCCACTGAATAACCGGATGGCTTGGGTTTTTGGTTTGGATAATCACCTTGCCGGGTTTGTTTCGCCGCCCAGCCCGTCCGCTTACTTGCACCATTAGCTGATAGCCCCGCTCGAAGGAACGATAATCGGGGAAGCCGAGCATAGTGTCGGCATTGAGGATTCCGACGAGGCCCACATTGGCAAAATCGAGCCCTTTGCTAATCATTTGTGTGCCTACCAGCACATTCATTTCGCCGGAGGAAAAGGAGGTGAATATGCGGTCGTAAGCAATCCGGCTGCGGGTGGTGTCTAAATCCATGCGGCCTATTTTCAGGTTGGGGAAATAAATAGCCAGTTCGTCTTCCACCTTTTCGGTGCCAAAACCAATGGTGCGAATTTGTGTTTCGCCGCAGGTGCCGCAAGTGGTGGGGACAACGGTGGCATATCCGCAATAATGGCAGCGAAGTTGTCCGCCGCCCCGATGATAGGTGAGCGAGACATCGCAATGGACACACTGGGGAATCCAACCGCAGCTTTGGCATTCCACGCCCGAGGAAAAGCCCCTCCGGTTTTGAAACAGCATTACCTGCCGGCCGCTTTCGGTGGTTTCTTTTATGGCATCTAAAAGCATGGGCGAAAACAATGATTTCATCATTTTCTTTTTTGTCAATTCCCGAATGTCCGAAATCTGAATATCGGGCATCACTGCTCCTCCAAAGCGTTCGCTGAGTTGCACCAGGCCATACTTTCCTTCTTTGGCATTGTGCCAGCTTTCCACCGATGGGGTGGCACTTCCCAAAATCACTTTTGCTCCCACCTTAGAGGCCAGCCAAATTGCGGCATCGCGGGCATGGTAGCGGGGGCTGTCCATTTGCTTGAAGTTGGGGTCGTGTTCTTCATCCACAATGATTAGTCCCAAATCGCGAAAGGGCAACATCAGGGCCGAGCGTGGGCCTACCAAGATTACCTTCTCGCCTTCGCTGCGGCGTTGAATCATTTCCCGCCAAACGTCCACCCGTTCGTTTGCCGATAAGCGACTGTGATAGACCATTACTTTTCGGCCAAACACCTTTTGCAGACGAGAAATTATTTGAGCAGTAATGGCAATTTCGGGAAGGAGATAGAGCACTTCGTTCTTGGATTCAAAGCTGTTTTCTATGAGGCGAATAAAGATTTCGGTTTTGCCTGATGAGGTAACGCCCTTTAGGAGAACAACAGGTTTTTGAGTAAAAATGCTTTCGATTTCCTGTAAAGCATTTTGCTGGTTTTCCGACAGTTCGGAAATGGGTTGCACATCGGCTGAAAAGCCAAACCGCCCTATTTCTTTTTCATACAGCACCACAATCCCTTTCTTTTCTAGGGATTTCAAGGCCGAATCTCCACCTTCTAAATCTTTCAGGAGCTTGGGTTTACTTACCTCGCTTTTCTGTTCCGAAAAGGGTTTGCCCAAATGCAGATACCGCATCAATACGTCCACTTGTTTCGGTGCTTTCTTCTCCAAAATATCCAATACTTCGCCTATTGACGCTTCAGAAACGGAGGGAGAAAGTTCTATATACGTTTCCATTTTAGGCTTGTAGCTTTCCCGTATTTCTTCCTTTACGGCAACCAATCCTTTCTTTATGAGTCGGTTTATGTGCTGCATCACCGTTATTTGGTTCAGCAGTTTTTCCACTTCGGCAATGCTTAAGGAGCCTTTTTGTTGCAAAGCCATATAGATAGCTTCTTCTTTGGGTGGAAGATTTTCAGGGTATTCCATTCCATCAACAGGGACAACAACCGTGTCGCTACTCAGCCGCAAATGTCCGGGAAGGGCGGCATTAAGCACATCGCCGGGTGAACACATATAATATTCAGACAACCAATCCCAAAACTGCATCTGTACTTCGTCCACAATGGGTTCGGTATCTAAACTCGACACTAAATAGAAGGCGGAGTAACCCACCGGAACTTCGGAGTGAAGCCGCCTGACTATGCCTGTGTAGAGTTTCCGCTTTACCTGCACGATAACTCTGCCCCCCGGAAACACGTCGTTGAACTGCTCGCGTGGCACACGGTATGTGAGCAACTTCGGCACCGATAGCGGCATGATTACATCGGCGAAGAGTTCGGTCATTTTTTGGATTTACGATATACGATTTTGGATTGACGATTCAGTTGCCGCCGGAAGCAAGTTCGGTGTGCTAATCACTCGTCACTATGAATTACCCGATGAACAAAAACTGCCAACACTGCTCCAACAAAGGGTGCAGTTAAATAAATCCAAATGGATTGCCAATTGCCGGATACAATAGCCGGAGCAATTGAACGGGTTGGGTTAAGGCTGGTGCCTGTTATTGGGCCGCCAAAAAGAATGAGAAACCAAACCGTAAAGCCAATTACAATTCCGGCCGTGAAGCCTTTTTCTTTTGCTCCGGTAGATACCCGTAGAA
The DNA here is from genome assembly GCA_947475205.1 of Bacteroidota bacterium. Taxonomy (GTDB): domain Bacteria; phylum Bacteroidota; class Bacteroidia; order JAIBAJ01; family JAIBAJ01; genus JAIBAJ01. Next base: position 19,207 of record CANJNG010000009.1, on the reverse strand, counting down.
TCACCATCATTAATATAAAGGTCATAATAGTTTCTATAATGAAGGCTTGGGAATCACTGCCCGATGGCTGGGTAATGCCTAATGTGTCGTTTAGTGGAAATAGAAAATGCAACAATCCGCTTGCAGATAATGCACCAAATAGCTGAGCTAAAATATAGGGCGGTACTTCTTTCCATTCAAACCTTTTGTCGATAGCAAAAGCTAGGGTAACTGCCGGATTGAGATGATTGCCTGAAATATCGCCAAAGGCATATACCGTAGCAATAATTACCAAGCCCCAGCAGGCTGCAATTCCGGGCAGAGAAACCGCTCCATCGGTTTGTTGGTTTACAATTACACAGCCAGTGCCAATAAACAATAGAATAAATGTTCCCAGAAATTCGGTGATGTATTTCTTCATTTCTTTAAATTAATAGTGTTTTGATGGGCGAAGATATATGCAATACATATTCATTAGCCGCATTCAACAAACCTGACAGATTTTTAAAATCTGTCAGGTTTATGTGGCCGAAAACTTCATACAGGGTTAGTTTACTTTTCGTGTATATGGCAATATCCGCTCTGGTTGTGGGTGTGATTTTTACACCGTTCTCCTTTTTGGGTCAGTCCTTTGCATTGAACCGATTCGGCTTGGTTGTGATTATCATTACCCTTATTTGTATCTGAATCTAAAGGAGTTTGCTTATGCAAAGAAGGCAGCTTGGTTTTATTCCAATCCCAGCAGGGTATGCATAAATTGCTTTCCAAGTTATGTTCTTCCTCATCGGGGAGTAGTGGAAAGAAATCAATGCCCGTTAGACTTTCAACACTATCAATGCTAAATGCAAAAGTGCTAAGTGGCTCACTCGAACTATGATTTTGAATAAGAAATGCTAATCCCTTAGCAGGGTGGCTAACCTTGTCCAACACTACTTTGTAATAATATTCGGGAACAGACACCTTGGTTTCTACACCAATTTTATGTAAATTAGGTTTTAAAACAGGCCCTACAACTACATACACTGCTTTGTATTCCACCGCCCAGCTTCTCACCAAATCTTCCATTTTCTTCCATATCCCACGGTTAAATGAAGGCTCTTGAGGACTCATATTACTGAAGTAAAACGATTCGTCCATCGTTATTGCCGACCAGCCCATATCGGCTGCCGGAGCTAAATGGCCTCTATCGTAGCCAAATCCTTGATAGTCTATATTGTCGGCAGTATGGGTTTTTACAGCAGGGTCAGGTTTAAATCTATCGGTGCGGTTAAATTGTTTAACCGTTTCGGTATCAGTAAGCTCATAAGCTACCCAGTTGGCTTGTTCGTGTTGTTCGTTGTAAGATAAAGTGTAACCGGCATGCTTTACAATTTCTTCGTGGGGATGAAGTTTGGGGATTTCTAAACTTTCAATTTTAGGATGATGAAAGGCAGTGTCTGAATGGTGGGGTAGGGAAGGAGCCGACTGCGATAATGCCGAAAAATGCAGAAATACTATTCCAAATAAAGTAGTAGTGTAAGTGATTTTAGGGAAGTGCATTGAAACTGTTTGCTCAATTAGCTTATTCTAAATTTATTATTTTCAAATTGAAATTTTGAATTTGAAACCCCCTCCAACTCCCCCTTTAAAAGGGGGAGATTTGCGGCAATCATTCTGCCGAGTTGTACTCATTACTTAATACTTACTACCCAATACTTTCTATTCGTAAATCTCAAAATCACCCTTTGAAAATAAGCTCTCTTCCATTTGTTTAACGATTTGGAGTTTGCGTTGATTGATGATTATGTTTTTGATATTGTCCTTCTCCACACTGATGGGTGAAATATCATCGCGGGTTTTAAAGCCCTTTATATTTACGAGATACATTCCGGTGCTATCCTGAATTTCAACAAAGCGGGTATTCTTAAGGAAGTCTTCTTGGTCGTAGGTTTTGATTGGAATCTCTTTCAGTAAGTCATCGAATATCAACCAAGAGCTATCATCGAAATAGTAGTTTATGGCACCGCTCAAACACCAGTCTTCAAGGCTTTTGCGATCCTTGGCATCTGATGATTTCACCCATTGCCGCACTTTGCTTAAATCCTTGCTGTTGTTCGCTAACTTCACATAAATTACTTTAATAATGTTGTTCTTTAACTCGAAATTGTCTTTGTTCTTTTGATAATAGCTCTCAATTTCTTTGTTGGATACGGTGGTATCCAATTTTTGAGCCACTAATTCCTTTTGATATTGAAACAGTAATAAAGAATTTCGGTATTCGTCCACTTGCTGGTCAATGTCCTCTGGTGTTTCTTTAATATTGTCGAGAGCCTCTTTGGTAGCCAACTTCTGTTTCACCCATTGGTTTATGTAGGCCTGAATAACGGCAATGCTATCAACGCCCGAATATCCTTCGGGAACGATATTCGCTAAATCGGATTGAAATAAATCTTCGCTACCCACACGAGCCACTTTTTTGCCTTTATCGGAACGGAAGAAGTTGCAGGAGGAAAAACTGAGAAGAAGAATTAGAATGCCCCCTCCAACTCCCCCTTTCAAAGGGGGAGAGCTAATGCCGTTTATCAAAGCCACTTTTCCGGCATTCCAATTATGGCCAAAAACAGCAAATGCTTTGAGGTTTCCCTTCAAAGCATTTGCAAATGTGATATTTCTAAAGCTGTTTAAAATCACTTGATACTGGTCAATACATCCTTATTTACGGTGTAAGGATATTTTTTGCGAAGTGAATCAATCCATTCTTTTTCAAGGTAAGTTTGATAATCGGCAGTAACAAGTCCTTTGGCTTCGGCTAAAGTTTTGTTGGTTGGAGCCACAACGCCTTTCACCCACACAATATGAATTTGGTTATTGAAAGCAATATCTTGTGTGATGCCCGGTTTCCAATCTACACTTTCCAAAATATCGTTTTCACCTTTAATGAATTTTCCGGCTTCTACTTTTAAATTCAATTGGCTATCCTTATTCATTTCGGTTTTGATTTCATCGTCAGAAGGACTGCCTGTGTTCTTTTGTTTGTTGATGTTAGCACGAACTTTCATCGCTACTTCAGCATCTTTGCAGGAATAGATAGTAGCTTCTAAGCGTTGCTCCCACATATAATTGCCTTTGTTTTGCTCGTAATAAGCTTTTAAACCAACAGTATCTTTCACTGCTTTCGACCATACTTTTTTGTCGGTGAGGTCGAACAACAAAATTCCATCACGATATTCACGCATCAGGTTGCGGAAATCTGCATATTTAGTTTCCAATTTAGAATCTTCGTAGTTGAGGCAAACTTCTTCTACAAATTGTTTGTAAAGACCTTGCAAATAAACCCCGATGTCGATATTTGAGCGTTTAGCTTGGTGCTTAGCAATATAGTTTGTGAAATCAACCTGAGTGTATTGCTTATCGCCGATTTTGCAAAGGTTAGCAGTAAGTTTGCTTGCTGCATCAGCTTTCCATAATCCTTTGAAAACGTTGGTATCCACCACAGCAGTAAACTCATTTACTTTGTTCAAATCCTGAGAAAAATTATAATCTTTCTTGATGCGGGCAATGATACTTTCTTTGCTCAACTGCGAGCGTGAATCTTTAGCTACTTTTTGTTTCAACTCAGCTTTTTGCTCATCAAATGAGGCAATGCCTTTGCGTTGAATCCTTTTGATAATGTGCCAGCCGTAAGAAGTACGAATTGGAGCAGAATAATCGTTATCCGCTTTTAAGCCAAAAGCAGCTTTTTCAAACTCAGGCACCATACGACCTGTACCAAACAAAGGTAATTCGCCGCCTTTAGTAGCACTTTGCTTGTCGTCGCTAAACTGTTTGGCTAATTCTTTAAAGTCTTCGCCTTTCTTTAGTTTTTCGTAAATTTCATTTATTTTAGTTCTTGCCGCTGTAGTATCTTCCGGCTTAGCATCTTTAGCCACTTTCACCATAATGTGTGCAGCCAAAATCTGACCTTGTGCATCGCGTTTGTCAGCTATCTTAAGGATGTGATAACCAAATTTGGTGCGAACCGGTTGTGAAACTTGTCCAACAGGTGTGGAATACGCTGTGTTCTCGAAAGTGTAAACCATTTGCATGGAGGTGAAATAGCCTAAATCGCCACCGTTGTCTTTAGCTGATGGGTCATCGCTGTATTTTTTGGCCAAATCTTCAAACTTACCGCCAGCTACAATTTGCTTACGAACATCTAAAGCCTTATTATATGCAGCTAAAGTGTCTTTAGGAAGTGCATTTTGGTCGCATTTAATTAAAATGTGAGCCGCTTTTACATCTGTTTTCTGACGGTCGTAGGCTTCTTTTAAAAGTTTATCCGAAACGTCTTTATCCACCAAATAAGGTTGAGCCAATTGTTTACGGTATCCGGCCAATTCGTCTTTAAACGCTTTTCCAGTATCTAATTTTGACTCTTCGGCTTCCTTAACTTTCAGACGAAAATTTATATAAAGCTCCATGTAATCGGCCACAGCTTTTTGTGGGTCGGCAGGAGTTTCTTTAGCGTTATTCTTTTTATAAACTGCTTCAAATTCAGACCGGGTAATTTTGCTGTCGCCTACTGTTAGCACCACAGGGTCAGCACCTTGGGCAGAAGCATTTGAAACGATAAATGATGTTGAAAGAAGCAGTAAAGAGCTAAGTTTCTTCATTTTAATTTGGGTGTTTTGTTTTTTTGAATTGGGCTGCAAATGTATAAGAATTAGAATATAGCGGTTTTAAAAATAGTTAATATAAAATTGGTGTTTTAGTAAGCTAAAAATAGTGCACGACAAATTTCCTTTTATAAAAAAAAACCGTTTGACCTAATGCGTTTTATAAACAAGGTTAAAAACTACCTCCATCTATTTCCCAAACCACCGATTCTATACTTTCGCCCAATGATTTATTCGCCACACCTAACCCAAAACGCTCTTGCTGAAACCTATCAGCATCTGCTGGTATCTTTTGATAATCACGTTCTAACGCTTACCTTAAACCGTCCGGAAAAAAAGAACGCAATGAACCCCGTTTTGATGCGTGAACTCGCCTTTGCGTTGAGCTATGCCCGAAACGAAAAAGAGGTGTGGGCTGTGGTGATTAAAGCCAATGGCGATACTTTTTGTGCCGGAGCGGATTTAAAATCTTTTGCGGGAAATACCGAAGAATCTGTTTCTTCGATTCCCGAACCCGAAGGCGAAATGCTGGTGGGCGAACTCTTTAATTTAATTCACAAACCCTGCATAGCCCAGGTTCAGGGCAATGTATTGGCCGGAGCGTTCCTTATTATTTGCGGATGTCAGTTTGTGGTGAGTGTGCCATCGGCAACGTATAATTTGCCCGAAGTAAAACGTGGGCTTTTCCCATTTCAGGTTTTGGCCTCTTTGCTTAAATTAATGCCCGAACGGCAGGCCGTTAATTTATGTATAAGTGGCGTTACCCTTTCTGCTTCCGAAGCAAAAGATGCAGGAATAGTAACCCATATTGCCGATGCCGATAAACTGGAAGAAACCGTTCAGAAAATAGTTTCGGGAATAGTAAAACTTTCGCCCACCGCCATCCGCAAAGGGCTAGAAGCCGCCGATGAGCTTCGGGCAATTGGTTTACCACAACAGCATTCGTTTTTGAAAAACAAACTCAACGATATTGTTACGACCAAAGATGCCGCTGAAGGAATAATGGCATTTATTGAAAAACGCGAACCCAACTGGACAGGAGAATAAGCTATGACTATCATCCTCATCATAATTACCTGCATCATCAGCATTTCGGCGTTTAGCAAACACGAACTGATGTATCGGCTGGATTTTCAGCCATCGGCCATACAATCCAATCCCGCCAAGGAGTTTTACCGCTTCATTAGCCACGGCTTTGTGCATGCCGATTGGGCACATCTGCTTTTCAACATGCTTACTTTTTACTTCTTTGCCCCTAACGTAGAGAACGTGTTTGCATACAAATTCGGCGAAATGGGAAACGTTTATTTCCTGCTTTTATATTTGGGTGGGATATTTATAAGTGTTATCCACACTTTTGAAAAGAATAAATTCAATTACGCCTACCATGCTGTTGGAGCTTCGGGTGGGGTGAGTAGTATCCTTTTTTGCAGTGTTTTGTATTTCCCAATGAGTGACATTTGCCTGTATGGTATCATTTGCTTGCCTGGGATTATTTGGGGAGGCATTTATTTGGCCTACTCATTTTATATGAGCCGCAACCAAGCTAACGACTACATAAACCACGATGCACATTTGTTTGGAGCAGTTTATGGAATTGTGCTAACGCTTATTCTTGATCCTTCAGCTTTTAAAGGAATGCTAGGGCAGATAGTAGGCGGATAAGTAAATCTGTCAATCCATAACAGGTCAAAATATTGCCTTATAAATGGCAATTATGAAAAATAAATAGCCTCTTATCCATTTTTTGTTTGTTAAATCGAATAAACTAAAGATATTTGCCTGCAATTTCAAAAGCCGACCATCGTTAGCCAAATTCTGTTGAGAAAAACCCTCATATCGTTTACACTGCTGATTTTAAGTATTTCAGCATTCGCACAATATGTGGATAAAGACCAGTTTGCTCAACGTGTGTTTCCAAATATTAAAACCAATATTGAAAACGGGAACTATACTGCAGCTTTTGAAGACCTGAGTACCTTAGACAGTCTCTTTCCGAACAACCCGGTTTTTACCTATTATTTGGGGTTATGCTACCTCAATTTTACAGGAACAAAAGCCAAAGCGGTAGTAAACTTTGCGAAAGCAGCAGCTTTTGTTAACAATTCATACAAGGAAGGTGATTACAAAGACAAGAAAACTCCACCCATTGCTATTTACTACTTAGCCCGTGCCTACCACTTAGAGTACAAATTAGATAGTGCTATTGCCAACTACAAACGTTATAAAAATTACATTGAGTCCAATGATGCTGAAGCATTGAAGGACTTGGATCATCAAATTGAAATGTGTAATAATGCTAAGGTGGTTTTTGCCAATCCTATTACCATCACTATTGATAATTTAGGGGAAGTAGTTAATTCCAAGTATGATGAATATGCTCCGGTTTTAGATGCCTTGGAAAACACCTTAATCTTTACCTCACGCCGTGAAGGCACCACAGGCGGTGGTTTGGCCGATGATGGAAAATATTTCGAAGACATTTATATCTCCACCAAAACCGATGGTAAATGGAGCAAACCTTTACCCATTGGCGACAATATAAATACTGTTGGCCACGAAGCCACCATTTCACTTTCGGCGGATGGCGAGCAGTTGTATATATACAAGGACGATATGGGGGATGGCAATATCTATGTAAGTAAATTTAATGGCGACACTTGGGGCAGACCTGTAAGATTGGGGTCGAACATTAATACAGGAGCTCGTGAAACCCATGCCAGCATAAGTGCCGACAATAGTGCACTTTATTTCACCAGTGATCGTGAGGGTAGTGTTGGCGGAATGGACATATACGTTTGTAAACGCCTTCCAAACGGAGAGTGGGGTGTGGCGGAAAACTTAGGACCAAACGTAAATTCTAAGTATGACGAAGAAGGGCCATTCATTCACCCCGACGGAAATACGCTTTTCTTCAGTTCACGTGGGCATAATTCTATCGGTGGATTTGATATTTTCTTTAGCAATAAAACTGCTGAAGGCTCTTGGACACCACCGCAAAATATTGGTTTTCCAATAAACACAGCCGATGATGAATATTTCTTTGTTACCTCTCCCGATGGGAAACGAGCTTATTATGCTTCGGGAAAACCCGGTGGTTTTGGCGAAAAGGACCTTTACCTTATAAATATGGAAATGGAAAAAGAAATTCCACTTACCATTTATAAAGGTCAAATTGTTTCACATGACAACATCACTCCGTCTGATGTAGAAATTACAGCTATGCAAGATGGCGAATTGTATGGAATTTATCGTCCTAATGCAAATACAGGAAGGTTTATCATCATATTACACTCCGGCAGAAAATACACTATTTCCTATGAAGCCAAGGGCTACATGTTTCATTCCGAAATCATCGATGTGCCCGAAGAAACGGCTTTCTTTATCATAAAGAAAGAAGTGGAATTGCAGCCGATTAAGCCAAAGGGAAAGTAGGGGAGGGTTTATCCAAACGCCTCACAAAGCGGCTTCACCAGTCTATCAATATCGCCAGCCCCTAAGGTTAGCAAGACTTCGGGGTTTTGAGTCAGAAGTTTAGCTACCAATTCTTCTTTAGTAAAAAAGAATTTATTGGAAGAGGAAATTTTTGCTAACAACCATTCCGATGTTATCCCAGAAATGGGCAATTCGCGAGCGGGATAAATATCCAATAGAATTACGCAATCCAGCATAGTTAAAGATTCGGCAAAGCCATCGGCAAAATCACGGGTGCGGGAAAACAGATGTGGCTGAAATACTCCGGTTATCTTTTTGTTGGGATAAATTTCTTTTACAGCTCCAATGCAAGCCGCTAATTCGCTTGGGTGGTGGGCGTAATCATCAATATACACAAAATTGGGCTTACGAATCTTGTACTCAAACCGACGTTTAACGCCCAAGAATGAGGCTAATGCCGCACGGATTTCATTTTCGGTGGCTCCGGCTAAAAGCGATGCTGCACAAGCCGCCACAGCATTTTCAACATTGTGCCGTCCGGGAAAAGAAAAGCTGAGGTCGGCCAATAGCCCAAACGGTGTGTGCAAATCAAAAACAAAAGCACCATCAGCAATACCTTTTATCACTCCCGAAAAATCTGCATTTGGGATATCATTCACCCCAACCACTTCATACGTATAATAATCGACAGTCAATTTTGAAATTATATCTAAACCTTGTCTAACGATAAGTTTGCCACCGGGTTTGAGTTTGTTGGTGAAATCGAGATAGGAATTCTTAACGCTTGAAGCATCGCCATAGATATCTAAATGGTCGGCATCGGTGGAGGTAAGAATAGCAAACTGAGGCGATAAAGTGAGGAAGGAACGGTCGAACTCATCGGCTTCCACCACCATATTTTTACTTTCGGCAAGAAGGAGATTGGTTTCATAGTTTACGCTTATCCCCCCTAAAAAGGCTGAACAGCCTACCTTAGAGGAATACATCAAATGTGCGGCAATGCTGCTTGTGGTTGTTTTTCCGTGAGTTCCCGCCACAGCCACCGTCTGGTAGTTTTCTGAAATCATACCCAACACTTCCGAACGTTTCAGCAAACTATAGCCATTAGCCTTAAACCATTTCATTTCCCGATGATCCTTCGGGATTGCCGGAGTATAAATTAGGAGCAGATTTTCTTTGTTTATGGAAAGGAAATCGGCAGGAATCAAGTCCAAATTGTCATCGTAATGAATGGCGATACCTTCCTGTTCTAAGGCAAGGGTTAAATCGCTGGGGGTTTTGTCATATCCTGCAACGGATTTCCCTAAAAAATTGAAATAGCGAGCCAGTCCGCTCATTCCAATTCCGCCAATTCCTAATAAATAAACGTGTGTGATTTGATTAAAATTCATTCTAATTATATATTCTTTACAATTATGAAACTCAGCAAAAGTAATGTAAACCATTTTCAAGACTACCTTTGCCTTATGATTGGTTTCCTGAAAAAGCTGTTTGAAAAACCAGACCTTACTCCTGCTGATTTATCGGTGCTGCATACCGACATTCACTCTCACCTGCTTTTTAGCATTGACGATGGTTCACAATCGCTCGATGAGTCAATCCAGCTGATTGAAGAATTGATGAAGTTTGGCTACCGTCGCTTTATCACCACACCCCATATAATGGGCGATTTTTACCGAAATTCTGCCGAAACTATTCTGCCGAAACTTGAAGTTGTTCGTGCTGAATTAGCCAGCCGAAGCATTGACGTTACCATTGATGCCGCTGCTGAATACTACCTTGATTTTGAATTTGAAGATAAACTAAATAAAGGCGAAATTCTCACCTTTGGCGGAAATAAGCTACTGTTTGAATTGTCTTTTATAAATGCTCCCGATAACCTCGACAGTGCTATTTTTAAAATGCAGACAAAAGGTTATCAGCCTATTTTAGCTCATCCTGAACGGTATCTTTACTGGATTGGAAAATGGGAAAAGATGGAAGCTCTCCGCGACCGAGGTGTTTGGTTTCAAATAAACCTACTCTCCATTATGGGACATTATGGTGGCCCCTGCAAAAAATTTGCTGAAGATTTGATAGACCGAGGCTGGGTGGAGTTGCTTGGAAGCGATTTGCATAATATGAAGCACATAGAAACATTTAATCGAGCCATTTCAGATAAATATTTGAAAAAGGCTTTGAGCTTAGCTTCGGTGAAGAATAACCAGTATTGAAAAAATCTCAGGGTTTACAGCAAATTCCTCAAGACCAATAATAAAGTTCTTTATTATCGTTTGAGAAGTTCAAGAAGCCACCAAACGTAATTCGGGGAATATTTCCTTTTATATCTTCTACCCTGTGCCAGATGGGGCCACCAGAAAAGATAAGTATATCGCCGGGTTGAGGTTTTACGGCAAAGTTTTTTACTTCTGTAAGATAGATGGCCTTATCGTTATCGTCAATTACAAAATCATTGTTTTCCGGACTTTCTTTACGTTTTACATTTTCCCAAAGCATATCGTAAATAGTGAGTTCGCCGCCGGATTCAGCCTGTTGCAACACCACAAAATAGCTTAGCTGGTCGTCCATATCAATGTCGTTTTTTATTAGCGAATAATAGAACATTGATTGAGCTTGAAACAGGTTACCACAATGAACGTGCAAGCCCCCCATATTGGGGTAAAACATTCGAAACGTACCAGGAGCAACTTCCTTATTCTTAATTTTGTTGATAGGGACACTCACTTTATAGTTTTTCGCAACATCCTTGAAAAAGGAATCTAAGCGTGAAGCTAGATTTCCAACAGATTGGTTGCTTTCCTTAAAAGCATCAAACAGCCCAAGCATGTCATAATATCCTTCTAAACGTTCTTCTGTATTCGTAATTGTAGCAAAGGGAGCAGGGAAAATCTTCCCCGATGGAGTGTTCATGGCAACCCCATCTTTCATTGCTTTCAAAAAGTCATTTAATTCGGCTACTTCAGCTTTATTAAAAACATTTTTCATAATAAAACCATCAAGTGTTTTATTTTTAATCCGACTCACCAAGTTGCCCTGCTGTTCTATTTCAGCAAATGGAACTTCAATAAAATTGAAAAAAATATCTTCACCGAAAATGCGTTCTGTGTTTGCCATTTGAAATATCTATTTTGGCCAAAATTAGATAATTAGTTTGAAGCTAAAAGAAGGTATTTTGTAAGTTGACTTAGAATATTATTCACTGCGATTTCAGTCTTTCTAACTGATTGCTAGAAATTCCAGAATGGGTTTCACAACAGTTTCAGGATATGTAACTAAAGTAAAATGGTCGCCCGGTACTTCGTAGAAATCAGTTTTAGGTTTGCGGATAATATTATCGGCTTTGGCGTGAATCCGAAGTTCGGGTTCAATGTTTATAGCTTCCACAGGTTCAAAAATTAAGCGAAGTTGGTTTACTACGCAATGTTTATTCCCAGCAATCAAAGCATCAATGGTTTGTTCAAAAATCTGCCGTGAAGGTTTGTTCTTAAAGCCTTTTCGAACTGCAAGCCATTTGGTAAACCGATTAAGGTAAATGCCATACTTAGTCAACCAATAAAGCGTTTCACGGTTTTTGATGGGTGAAATGACTCGGTCGGGGTTTGTCCACGATGCAATTTGAATAAGCTTGCAATTACTGAAATGTTTTATGTGCAAACCAATCCTTCCGCCCATAGAATGACCAATGACTACATCGTTTTCAGTAATAGTATAGTTTTGAGAAAGCTTTTTGGCAAAAGCTAAAACATTCAATTCGGGTTGAGGAATATTCCCAACTTCATTCCAAACATTAATGAAGATTTGATTTCCGCCTATTGTAGGAGCTATCTTTTCAAAAATGTTTTCGTTTTCTCCAAAACCGTGAATGAAGAAAATTCGCATTAATTATTGCTGATTACATATTCACGAGTAAGCGAAGCTCCGTTCTTAGTAAAATCAAACGCTTCAATAGTTACTGCCCTAAACGGAGGTTGTGCTACTGCATTTGACCCTGAATTGAATGAAGTATCAATCGTAAATGTTGAAGCGGTTGTGTAATAGATTTTACGGAAATAATAGGTTGAACCTGTAGCAGTATCCTTTAGCATTAACACAATTGAATCTAAATCAATATTATCGGTAATTGTTGCCTTAATGTGTATCTGCGAATTGATTTTGAATTTTTGTAATACTTGGAATGTATCATTATTAATTAGGGTATCGTAAGGAATAAAAGGACTTGTTATACTTATTTGAGGCGAAATAGTATCATCCGATGTAGTTTTTCCTGTGTCCTTCTTTTTGCACGAATAGGTTAGTACCATCAACATCGAAAGGATAAATAGAATTTGTTTCATAGATAAGAATTATTTGCAAATATACTACATTCTGAAAACTCCAAATTCCTTAGCTCCAACGGGTTCTTCGCGGTAAATTACCGAGAGACAAAACTTCAAATAGTTACGGGTTTGGCGAGGATCAATAATGCCTTCATCCCATAGCTGTCCTGAAGCAAAATAAGCATTATTCTGTTTTTCGGCTTCGGCAATCATATATTGCTTCATTTGGTTTCCCTGTTCTGCATCGTAGTCATAGCCGCCTTTTGCAGCAGCTTCGCGAGCAATAATTTCCATCACACCCGAAAGTTGGTCGGGACCCATTACAGCAATTTTAGCATTGGGATAAGTAAACAGAAATCGGGGTTTGTATGCCCGTCCGCACATAGCGTAATTTCCTGCACCATACGAAGCTCCAATAATAATGGTAATAGCCGGAACTTTACTGTTCGATACTGCATTTATCATTTTAGCTCCATGCTTTATGATACCTTCTTCCTCGTATTTCTTTCCCACCATAAACCCGGTTATGTTTTGTAGAAAAAGCAAAGGGGTGTTATTTTGATTACAAAGTTGAATGAACTGTGCTCCTTTATTGGCTGAATCTGAAAAGAGTACACCGTTATTGCCCAATATTCCAATTTTAAAGCCTCCAACATTTGCAAATCCGCACACCAAGGTGTTGCCGTAATCTGGTTTGAATTCTTGAAATTCGGAACCATCCGTAAAACGAGCAACAAGTTCGCGAACGTCAAATGGGGTGCGGGGGTCGGCTGTTACAATCCCAAGAATCTCCTCTGCACTGTAATTGGGGTCTTTATATTTATTCTGATTGGGCTTTACTTCGCCTAAATAAGCCATTATTTCGCGAGCTATACGCAATGCATCGGCTTCGTCCTGTGCCATATAATCGGCTACTCCGCTAACCCTGCTATGCATTTCTGCTCCGCCTAAAGATTCATCATCGGTAACTTCATTGGTGGCCATTTTCACTAATGGAGGTCCGGCTAAAAACACTTTAGCTTGATTCTTTACTAATATTGTGTAATCGCTCATCCCGGGAATATAGGCTCCTCCAGCGGTTGAATTTCCAAAAACAACCGAAATAGTTGGGATATTCTGTGCCGAACGCCGGGTTATTTCCCGAAAACTTGTACCTCCATAATTGAAAATCTTTGCTTGGTCGGGAAGGTTTGCTCCGGCAGACTCCACCAAGTTGATTGTAGGGAGTTTATTCTCCATCGAAATTTCACCAATCCGCAAACTCTTTTGCAGCGTGGTGTAATCTATAGCTCCGCCTTTTATAGTGCCGATATTGGCCGTAATCATACACAATCGTCCTGATACGTAACCCAAACCGGCTACAACCGTTCCTCCCAAACAAAAATCTTCAGTTCCCCATCCGGCTAAAGGCATCAGCTCCATAAACGGAGAATCGGCATCAAGCAACAATTCAATCCGTTCGCGAGCAAGTAGCTTCCCTTTTGCTTTGGTGCGACTAATGTACTTTTCTTCGCCCTGAAACTGCGACTTCTTCATCCAGTCGGCCAGCTCAGCTACTTTCAGTTTCATAGCTTCGTAATTTGCTTTATACGAATTAGAAGCGGTATTAATTTTCGATTTGATGGTGGCCATAATGGTTGATGAATTTCGGTGCTAAATTAATCGTACCTCAGATATGACGACTACAGGAATTTGATAAAGGGTAAAATAAAAAAAGGCTTTCAAAATTGAATTTGAAAGCCTTTGGTGGAGAATACCGGAGTCGAACCGGTGACCTCTTGCATGCCATGCAAACGCTCTAGCCAGCTGAGCTAATTCCCCGTGCTTTTTTAGAGGCGGCAAAAGTATTCAAATATTTATTGAACAATTAAAAATTTTTGAAATAACAATATTTACATTTAGCAAGAAATTTGCTACATCAATAGCATTTTACTTTGCATAAATCTTTTGAAATGGAAACTTCAACCGAAATTAAATATAAAATCCTATTGGCCGAAGATGATGATAATCTTGGCTTTATTATAAAGGAATGTCTTGAACTGAGCAATTATGAAGTTGCATGGGAGAAAAATGGACAATTGGCCTTGCAGGAGTTTTTCAAACAGGAGTATGACTTATGTGTTTTTGATGTGATGATGCCTGAAAAGGACGGCTTCACTTTGGCTGAAGATGTTCGGAAAATCAATCACAACATTCCTATTATTTTCCTAACGGCTAAAACAATGAAGGAGGATAGAATTCAGGGATTTAAATCGGGAGCAGATGATTACATAACCAAGCCCTTCAGCACCGAAGAATTTATTTTACGGGTGGAGGCTGTTATGAAACGCAGCTACGGACGAGGCGTTGAAAACAGCAATAAAGGTATATTTCAAATTGGACAATATGAGTTTGATTTCAACAATATGAAACTTAAACTAATAGACAATGTGAAAACACTTACCCGAAAAGAGGCCGATGTTTTGAAGATACTTTTTGTTCATAAAAACGAAATCCTGCCACGCGAAACAGCTTTAAAAATTGTGTGGGGCAATGATGATTACTTTACCGGACGCAGTATGGATGTGTTTATTACCCGCCTCCGCAAGTATCTAAGCGAAGACCCAAAAATTCAGATTGCCAATATTCATGGTATTGGTTTTAAAATGATTATTGATGAGTAGTAACAGTTGCTTTCTATTTGATACTTTCATATATTTAATTGCTTATCTTTCCGAAAGCATTCCTTTAGATTAAAGCTTTCTGTTTCTTAGTTGATTTTTAGCGATTGTAGTTTGAAAATGGCTTTGCTTAATGCTGAATTGCACTTTCCTATATCTTTGAAGCCCTCATAACAGGCCATTCTAAAATAAAAGTATTGTGCATCACTTGAATAGATACGTTTTTCTCGCTTTGCTGCTGCTTACAGCAATTCCTTTTTACTTAAAATCGCAAGAAAGCACCGATAAGAAATTTGATTTGGGCGAACTCCACGGCAACTTTCAAGTGGATGCTCAGTTGTATAATCCCGATTCGGCTATTGGAGCACCGCCCGTACCCGAAAAACTGAGAAGTAATATTTTCGGTAACTTTATTTATACCCGAAAATTGGGGCCGGGCAATTTGAATGCCGGAGTTCGATACGAAGCCTATCTGCCAGCCTTGCAGGGTTTCGACAGCCGCTATAAAGGCGTTGGAATTCCATACAGGTTCATACAATATAAATGGGAAGGGCTGGATGTTACAGTAGGGAATTTCTATGATCAGTTTGGGAGCGGAATGGTATTTCGGGTGTTTGAAGACCGCAATTTGGGTTACGATAATGCCATGGACGGTCTTCGGTTGAAATATACTTTGCTGAAAGGCATACACCTGAAAGGGGTGATTGGTATTCAGCGGTTTTTTATGGAGAAAGGGCCGGGCATTGTTCGGGGAATTGATGGCGACATTGATTTTAACGAAACGTTCAAGTTTATGCGGGAGACGAAGTTTAAATTTATTTTGGGTGGAAGTTTTGTGAGCAAATATCAAAGCGATCAGGACCCAGTGTATAAATTGCCCGAAAATGTAGGTTCATGGGCAGCACGGGCAAATATTCAATACG
Source organism: Bacteroidota bacterium (assembly GCA_947475205.1). Taxonomy (GTDB): domain Bacteria; phylum Bacteroidota; class Bacteroidia; order JAIBAJ01; family JAIBAJ01; genus JAIBAJ01. The sequence continues at coordinate 3,260 of CANJNG010000009.1, read as the reverse complement.
GGAATTTTACCCTTAGCGGTGAGTATGTAAACAAAATTAATGACCCTTCTACGGTGAACAATTTCATTTACCGAAAAGGCGAGGCGTTGCTGGTTAATGCCGGATTCTCGGTGAAGAATTTCGGTATAGCTCTTAGTGCTAAGCGGGTGGATAACATGAGTTTCCGCAGCGACCGAACCGCCACCGGTAATAACCTCAGCATAAACTATCTTCCGGCATTAACTAGGCAACACACTTACAATTTGGCAGCAACTATTTATCCGTATGCCACCCAACCCAATGGCGAAATGGCTGCACAGGCTGACGTGAATTATACCTTCCCGAAAGGTTCGGCTTTGGGTGGGAAATATGGCACTTCTATTTTGGTAAATTACTCTATCGTAAACGGACTTGATTCTACCCAACGCCACGATGGATACGGCTATGACAGTCCGTTTTTGAAAGTGGGACGGCAAGCTTATTGGCACGATTTGAATGTACAGATTGATAAGAAAATTACCAAAGAGTTTAAGTTCTCGTTGATGTATATGAATTTCCTCTACGATAAAGATATTGTGCAGGGACTAGCCGGATATGGCACCATTACCGGACACATTGGGGTGATAGATATGACGCTTAGGCTTCCGAAACAAAACACGTTGCACTGGGAAATTCAGGGACTATACGCCGACAAGCAAAAGGATTTTGGGCATTGGGCAACGGGGCTGGTGGAATTTAATTATCACTCCAAGTTTTTTGTAGCTGTTCAAGACCAATACAACTTTGGAAATCTGGACGCGAAAAAACGAATTCATTACTTAACGGGTACAATGGGCTGCACCTTGAAAACTACCCGGGTTACGCTCACTTATGGCAGGCAGCGGGCAGGGATTTTCTGTGTAGGTGGTGTATGCAGAACTGTGCCGGCAAGCAACGGGTTAACTCTGTCTATTACAAGTAATTTTTAAGAATTAGTTTGGTTCTTTTCAGAAATAGAAAGGGATAAGCAAGATTTATATTGAATGAAATACTTTTTTCTGACTTTCAATTAGGTTGTCATTGACATTTTGTCCTTTTCAAAGAAGCCGAATATGTATAACCCTACGCTCCGTTTGCTAATAGTCCTAAGGACAATTCATATATTTTGTTGATAGGAAAGATTTGTTGTGCTTCCATCTAATATCTTCCATCTTAAATCTCATATTCCAATTATCTTCACCGCCTCAAATCTAATACACTCCAATGTACAAGAGTTTATTCTTGGGGATTATCGCCCTCATTCCTACCCTCGTTTCAGCCCAATCGCCTGACTATTTCCAGCAGCAGACCGATTATAAAATAGAAGTGCAACTTGATGACAAAAAGCATGAACTCACCGGGTTTGAGACAATCGAGTACACCAACAATTCGCCCAATGCTCTCGATTTTATATGGATTCATTTGTGGCCAAACGCCTACAAAGACGACCATTCGGCTCTTGCCAAACAGCAACTCGAAAACGGGACTACCTATTTTCATTATCTAAAGGATAAAGACCGGGGCTATATTGATGGCATTGCTTTTCAGGTAAACGGTCAGGCTGCCCGCTGGGAATTCGACAAAGAGAACAAGGATATTTGCCGGGTTTTCCTGCCCGAACCGCTTCAACGCAAGCAGAAAATCACGCTCACCATTCCCTTTCATGTTAAAGTTCCCGATGGCGAAATATCCCGCATGGGTCATGTGGACCAGTCCTATTTTATCACCCAATGGTATCCCAAACCGGCTGTATACGACAATCAAGGCTGGCATCAAATGCCTTACCTCGATCAGGGCGAATTCTATTCCGAGTTTGGTTCTTTTGATGTGAAAATCACCCTTCCCAAAAACTATGTGGTGGGTTCAACCGGCGATTTGGTTAATGGCGATGCCGAATATGCCTGGCTAACTAAAAAGAGCGAGGAAGCCACTGCCAAAACCGATTTTGGTAAGGATATGACCTTCCCGGCTTCAGACACCGCATTTAAAACACTGCATTTCAAGCAAACTAACGTTCACGATTTTGCCTGGTTTGCCGATAAACGCTGGAATGTGTTGAAAAGCGAAGTAGAGCTCCCCGGCAACAAAAAGAAGGTTACCACTTGGGCCTTTTTCACCAATAAAAATGCTAAGTATTGGAAAAAAGCTCCACAATATCTCAACGATGCCACCTGGTTTTATTCCAAACATTGCGGCGATTATCCTTATAACCACGTTACGGCGGTGGATGGAACCATTAGTGCAGGCAGCGGAATGGAATATCCAAACATAACCGTGATAGGTGATGAAAAAAGCGACCACAGCCTCGAAACGGTGATAATGCATGAAGTTGGCCACAACTGGTTTTATGGAATTTTGGGCAGCAACGAACGCGAACACGGCTGGATGGACGAAGGTTTAAACTCCTTTTTCGAAAGCCGATACAATGAATGGAAACATCCCGATGCCAACTTTTTTAATCTCGTAGCCGGAAGAGGCGGCAGAATGGAAATGGCCGGAAAGGTGCTGGGGGCAAACAAGCATAAACAGAATTATTACTACGAACTGTCCTATTTATATATGGGTCGCAAAGGCGAAGACCAACCCATAGAAACCCACAGTGCCGAATTCGCCAGAGTTAACTATGGAGCTATAATGTATAGTAAAACCGCCGATGTGTTTAATTACCTGATGTCTTATTTGGGCGAAGAGAAAACCGATGAAATATTCCACACTTATTTCGACCGTTGGAAATTTCGCCATCCCTATCCCGAGGATTTAAAAAAGGTTGCAGAGGAAATTTCGGGACAAAGCCTCGCTTGGTTGTTCGATGATTTGATAAACACCAACAAACGCCTCGATTACAAAATCAGCAAGGTGAAGGAAGATAAAGACCGCACCATGTTTAGGGTTAAGAACCTCGGCACAGCTACCGGGCCTTTAAGCATTTCGGCCATAAAAGACGGCAAGGTGGTGAAAACCGATTGGCATGGAGGCTTTCTAAAATCAAAAGAGTTTTCCATAGATGGGAAAGGCTACGATAAATTAGTGATTGATGAAGACCGCCGCACAACTGATTTGTATCGCAAAAACAATCAAAGCCGCACCAAAGGAATTTTCAAAACCTGGGAAAAGCTCCAATTCAAATTCATTGGTGGCTTAGAAGACCCTACCCGCACACAGATATTCTGGTCGCCGATAGTGGGCTGGAATAATTATAACAAAACCATGGTAGGCGTAGCGTTTTACAATGCCTTAATCCCCAGTCGCCGCTTCGAATATAT
>CANJNG010000008.1 GCA_947475205.1 Bacteroidota bacterium | reverse complement strand
CTAGGGTTGGGTAGAGCAGTCCTAGGGTTGGGTAGAGCAGTCCTAGGGTTGGGTAGAGCAGTCCTAGGGTTGGGTAGACCAGTCCTAGGGTTGGGTAGAGTAGTCCTAGGGTTGGGTAGAGCAGTCCTAGGGTTGGGTAGAGTAGTCCTAGGGTTGGGTAGAGTAGTCCTAGGGTTGGGTAGAGCAGTCCTAGGGTTGGGTAGAGTAGACCTAGGGTTGGGTAGAGTAGTCCTAGGGTTGGGTAGAGTAGCTCTAGGGTTGGGTAGAGTAGCTTTAGGCCCTATTCACAAAAAAAGGGCGACAAATATTGCATTTGCCGCCCTGCAAGCCTTGAAAGAGGGTAAGGATTATTTAATAAGAATTGGCCCCGATAGCACCCAAGCCGATTGCCTGCCTTTAGAAAATGTACCTCTCGCTTTAAACTGAATAGTGGTTCCTACCGAAAAGCCCCCAACGGTAATTTTGCTCTTTGCTCCATAAGTGCCTTCCACCACTTCCCAGTGTATGCCATCGATGCTTGCCATATATAGTGCCGATTGCAAAATTTTTGATCCCGGAGGCAGGGGGGCTAACATGGCTTTTACATTTAATACAAACTTAAGCTCACCGCTTTGCAGGGTGTAATACACTCCAAAAGGTGGCTTTTCGGCCTTGGTAACTAATTTCACCCTAAAATCACAGGATTCAATAATAGAGATAGCATTGTTTGCATTTGCATCGGCAGCCTTTTGCACAGTGGGCATGAGGATGGTGCGAATGTAAAGAACCGTATTTTTTATAGCTGCATTGCGTGCGGCCACTGCCCCCGAAACATTGTTTTTTACATCAAGTTTTTTAGCATCTAAAATAGTGATTTCTGCATCCAGACCGCTGAGTTCACCCGCGGGAAAGGTTACCTGAGTGGTGGCGTTGCATTTTGTTTTTACAGTGCCAATCTTATCAATCTTGTCGTTCAAGCGGTCGGGCACATCCAGCACGGCCACTGCCCTGTAATTAGGGTTCGGCATGCTCATCAGCATAAAAACCCTAATTTGTTTGCTTGCGAACATGCTTTCGCCTTTACCCGATTGTTGAAGTTTAAGGGCTTTTCTTTTAGCTGCCCTTTTCGCTGTTCTAATTGATTTGTTTTTCATTGTTTTTTGTTTTTAAAATCTGAGGACAAAGGTCAGAATAAGCCTTATTTCCCTAAAATAACTTCTACTAGCACACACATACTTTTGTCCTAAAACAGCAAAATCCCAATAAAATAGAGCAATGCAGCCCCATAAACTTTGCTACGAAATGAAATACAACATATTTAAAAAGTATTTAAATTTGCCTCTCTTTTATTAGCAAACAGAATAATAATTCGCTACAAGTTCATTTAATCACCCTTAACACCCCTTGGCCATTTCTATTCCAAGCATGAAGAAACTCTACATTTAAGTGGAAAGCAAACTGTAATTTTAGCAGATTTACCTGAACATAAATTGCCGCTGCTCAACCACTGATACCATTTAAAAAACCTTTTAAATTATATCATTATGGAAATGAGACATGCTATAGTTAAGTATAAATACAGAGTTGCATCAAAAAACAACTGCCTGTATTTAAAAAAGCAAGGGGAAACTCTCGAGCGAATCCTCTTAATCCAGAATATTTCCTACATAGAAGCAGATAGGGAGTATAAATGGATTGTTATGAATGATGGAACTAAGCACCTCCATCGATGCAGCTTTATTGAATTAGTGAAGGTGCTGCCCAAAAAAGCGTTCAAACTATTTCATCGCTCGCACCTTATAAACACCTCGAACGCAAGTAACAATCAGCACAAAGCCCTTTTGCTGGCTAAGTTCAACGAAATTGTTACCAAGCAAAAGTTCGATTTTGTGAAGGTTTTTAAAAACAAAACTAGGATTGGAGGCTGATTAGTCCACCAAACTCACTTCTTGTGTCCGTCTTTCTTGCAGCAACCGGGCAATGCTTCATACGATTTTCCATCGGCTTTTACATCATCGGCATCGTAGCCCGATTTTGAAATGGCTTCCTTTATCTTTTGCGGAGTAGTTTTCTCAGGGTTATAAGTAACCGTTACGGCGAAGTTTTGCAGATTTACCTCCGCTTTTTTAATGCCCTTTTCAAAAGAAAGTGCCTTTTCAATTCGCTCTTTGCACTCGTCGCATTGGGCAGAGGTTTTAAATACTATTTCCTTCAGTTCGGTTTTTTGCGAAAAAGCTTGGGTAGAAACCAATACGAATAAAGCAATCAGAATATGTTTTGACATTTTTGTAGTTTTGAGCAAAGGTAAGGCTTATGCTGAATCAGGAATTTTCAACACTGCCTGCTTAAATCAAATTTTGTGCCGAAACCAATATCCCATCTTCGTCAGTATAAACAAAGTGGCCGGGCACGAAATCAATTCCTGCAAAGCGAACAGTGATATTTTCCTGTCCTTCGTTGCGTTTATTGCTTTTCAGCGGAATAGTTTCAAGAGCTTTCACTCCCAACGGAAGTTTAGCAATAGCTCCCGAATCGCGAATGCAACCATATACTATTACGCCATTCCATTTGTTTTTAATGGCTAAGTCGGCCAGCATATCGCCCAGCAACGCACAACGCAATGAGCCTCCGCCATCAATCACCAACACTTTTCCTTCTCCATTTTGTTCCAAAGCTTTCCTCACAAAAGAATTGTCTTCAAAGCATTTAATGGTACAAATTTCTCCGGAAAAGGAAATATCTCCACCATAGTTTTTAAAACCTATAGGGGTAGCTACTTCAACGTTATCAGGGAATTGGTCGCAGAGGTCGGCAGTGTTTTGAAGCATTGGGGAATGAGGTATTATAGAATTATTTCTTTAAGTAGAAGGGTATATCCAAGTTTAAAAAATAAATAGGATGAACAATAACCTGCCCTAAGGTATTGAACTCTATTGCCGGAGCTGGCAGTTTTATCATATTCAACACATTAAACGTAGCTTTTAGCACACGAGATCGTGTTTTGATTTGAGTTAAGTCGTAATCTACGCTGATGAAAAATTTTCGGTAGCGTTTAACGTTGGAGTAATCGTGCTTTATACCATCCTTAGTTGTCCAAACATTGGTATATCCACCATACAGGTTTCCGGCACCATAGCCCACCGCAAAACTTATCCATTTAGCGTGCTTCCATTTTGGGGTAAATTTTGCAGGATTAACACTCAGCCAAATATTAATATTATTGTAATCTTTAAACGCTCTTTCTATCAACGAACTGCCATACAGATCTTTTGCACGGGTGCCTAAATCTCCGCCGGGATATTTGTCCAAGTGTACCGATTGCTTCATTTGAATCCTCTGCTGCCCCCAAGCCAAATTTTGAGATAATGCCAATACAGAGCCAAAAGCATTAGCCCCCAAATCGCTTAAGCTCGCACCATATTCAGCCGAAAAACCGTCATAAATTTCGATGGACGAAATAGCTAAAAACCCGGTTAGCGAACTAAATACGGCTGATTTTTTTTGATTCAGCCCCATCCAGCGAAAAACATGGTAAAGATTCTGCGAAACCGAATACGCCGAATGGGCATGTCCACATTTGTCGATTTGTAGCCATTCGCCCGAATCTTCAAATAGGTGATAGCTTGATCTTGGATAATTTACATACCACAATTCATTTAACCCAATCATAGCTCCCGAATAAACCAACCCCATAGTGCTTGAAAGGGCGATAATCCTACCCTTGTTCTCGGTTGGCGAATAATCTAAAATAGACTTTTCCTTGCGGTATTTTTGTATGGAATCCTGAGCCAAAAGGCATTTGGACAATACAATAAAAATGAACAATAACTTATAGGAACGCATTTGCTTAAACTTCCCTCCTACCCTTTTTACGATTAAATATCATTGGGCAAAAATGGGTAAAAAATGAATAGTTTCAGTGCCGAAGTTTCCACAACTATGTGTTAAAGTTTTAGAGATGAAATACCAGAATAAAGCCACCACTCCTCATAGGTTCCTTCGTGAAAATTAAAAATTGTCCTATAGCTTTCCCTCACATTATTTCAACGCTCAATTAATTAATACTTTTGCCCCCACCCAAAACCATTCATCTATCTATGTCAGACCTGCACCTATACAACAGCCTAATCCGCCAAAAGGAAAAATTTGAACCCATCAATGCACCTTTTGTTGGAATGTATGTTTGTGGCCCAACGGTGAGTGGCGAAAGCCATTTAGGCCACGCCCGCCCTTATGTTACCTTCGACGTGGTATTTCGATACCTACAGTTTTTGGGCTACAAAGTTCGGTATGTGCGAAACATTACCGATGTAGGTCATTTTGAAGAAGAAGGACGTGCAGCGGTTGATAAAGTGGGCGTAAAAGCCAAACTTGAACAGCTTGAACCCATGGAAATGGTGCAACGCTATACCAATCTCTACCACGATGCGATGAAACAATTGGGTAATTTATCTCCATCCATTGAACCTACAGCGGCAGGGCATATTCCCGAACAGATAGCTATGATTGAAGGAATATTGGCCAAAGGCTTAGCCTATGTAAGTCAGGGTTCGGTTTATTTTGATGTGCTGAAATATGCTTCCAGCAATGATTACGGAAAGCTTAGTGGTCGCATCCTTGAAGATATGATTGCCGGAAGCCGTGAATTAGATGGGCAGGATGAGAAACGTAACCCTGCAGATTTTGCTTTATGGAAGAAAGCTCCCGATGATCATATTATGCGTTGGAATAGCCCATGGGGCGAAGGTTTCCCGGGCTGGCATATTGAATGCTCGGCGATGGCTACTAAATATTTAGGAAAGTACTTTGATATTCACGGTGGTGGAATGGATTTGCAATTCCCTCACCATGAAAGCGAAATTGCCCAAAGCCATACCTGCAACGAATGTGCTCCGGTAAAATATTGGGTACACAACAATATGATAACGGTGAATGGCAAAAAGATGGGTAAAAGCTATAATAACACCATCACCTTGCGGGAAATGTTTGATGGTACTAACCCTCTACTCGATAAAGCATATAGCCCAATGACGGTTCGGTTTCTAATTCTGCAAACACATTATCGCAGTACACTCGATTTCTCCAACACCGCACTGCAAGCCGCCGAAAAAGGTTTGGCTGGTTTAATGACTACTTACCGTAATCTGCAGAAGTTTGTACCGGGAAATTTCAATGGTAGCAATACGGCTTTGGATAAGGAAATTGCCCAAAAAGTAAACGAGTGCTACGAATACATTAACGATGATTTGAATACTGCTCGTGTTGTGGCTAGTCTTTTTGAACTTTCTACCACTATTAATTCTCTGAAAGATGGCCATATTGCTATTACGGAAGTATCTCCCGATAGTATCGACTTACTTCAAAAAACTTTCAGCATTTTTGTAGAAACCGTCCTTGGATTTCAAGCTGAAACTAGCCAAGCCAACGGAGGAATAACAGAAGGGTTAATGAATCTAATTATCGACCTACGCCTCCAAAGCCGCACAAATAAAGACTGGGCTACATCAGATAAAATCCGCGATACGCTTAATGCTATCGGTGTGAAAATTAACGATGGAAAAGAGGGTACTACTTGGGAAGTGGGTTAGTATGAAGCTATGAATAGCTTCATACTAATACCTTCAATCTAATTTCCTGAATTAATTGATAACAGGTTAGGCTCCAGCCAAACTTGCAAACAAAAACTCCCTGTTCATACGGGCAATATTTTCGAGAGAAATTTCTTTAGGACATTCTGCTTCGCAGCTTCCGGTGTTGGTGCAATTACCAAATCCTTCTTCGTCCATTTGTTTCACCATATTTAATACGCGGGTTGCAGCCTCGGGCCGTCCTTGTGGCAATAATGCCAACTGGGAAACCTTAGCCGAAACAAACAACATGGCTGAAGAGTTTTTGCAGGATGCTACACAAGCACCACAACCAATACAGGCCGCAGCAGCAAAGGCATCATCGGCATCTTTCTTAGCAATAGGAAGGCTATTTGCATCTTGAGCATTACCGGTATTTACCGAAATAAATCCACCGGCAGCTATGATGCGGTCAAATGAAGAGCGATCAACAACCAAGTCTTTGATTACAGGGAAGGCCGCAGCACGCCATGGTTCGATGGTAATTGTTTCGCCATCTTTGAACTTACGCATGTGAAGCTGGCAAGTAGTAGTGCCATTTTGAGGGCCGTGAGCACGACCGTTGATATACATACTGCACATTCCGCAGATTCCTTCACGACAATCGTGATCGAAGGCAATTGGCTGGTCACCCTTCTCTACCAATTCTTCGTTTAGCACATCAAGCATTTCTAAGAAGGACATATCCTCCGAAACGTTTTTGGCATTGTAAGTAACAAAGGCTCCTTTGTCTGAGGCGTTCTTTTGACGCCATACTTTTAAAGTAAGATTCATTTTTTTATAGCGAATTGAAGTTAGGGAATAGCGAATGGGGATTAGCGAATAGCTAAATGCCGTTATCGGGTTATTTATTGATTTCTTTTTCTTGTAAACTTTTTATTAGGCCTTGAAGTATCCTACCTGTGTTATCAATCAGATTTGAGATGCGTTCAAAAATTATGTTCTCTATATAGGATAGTTTTGAGGCTATGATGAGCAAAGTTTCCAGTTCCATAAGCGAACCTCTGGAGATGCGGAGAAATTGTAGGTAATTAGGTCGCGAAGAACGCCCCCAACCTTCAGCAATATTTGTTGGGACGGAGACAACTGCTCGATTCATTTGAGAAACTAAGCCAAATTTTTCATGTTGAGGAAATGTTTGAGTGATGCCATAAATTTCCAAAACCAAATCCATTGCTTTTTGCCAAGCAATTAACTCTTTGTATGAATTTATTTTTGTCATTGTCTTTCTCTATTCGCTATTTCCAATTCGCTATTCGCTGTATTTGCATTTCCCCCTATTCGCTATTCGCTAACTCCCATTCGCTACTTATACGAACGTTGTGAAGGATGCACTATTTCAAATTCCAGCTTTTCCTTGTTCAACTCATAGTTGCCGCCGTTGTAATCCCAAGCGGCTACATAGCTGAAATTATCATCGTCGCGTTGTGCTTCGCCGTCTTCGGTTTGCGATTCTTCGCGGAAGTGGCCGCCGCAAGATTCTTTACGGTTTAGAGCATCTCTGCACATTAATTCGCCAAGCTCTAAGAAATCGGCTACGCGACCCGCTTTTTCCAGTTCAAGGTTCATTTCGTTCTGCGTTCCGGGGATTCTTACATCTTTCCAAAACTCAGCACGCAAGGCTTGAATTTCAGCAATAGCTTCGGTCAAACCTTTTTCGTTGCGAGCCATTCCGCATTTATCCCACATAATCTTGCCCAGTTTCTTATGGAAATAATCAACGGTTTTAGTGCCTTTGATGTTCATCATTTTGTCCAAGGTATCTTGAACATTCTTTTCGGCCTTCACAAAGGCTTCGTGGTCGGTAGGAATAGCTTTTGTGCGGATGTCGGTGCTGAGGTAATTCCCGATTGTGTAAGGAATAACGAAATAACCATCGGCCAAGCCCTGCATTAAGGCTGAAGCTCCAAGACGATTGGCTCCGTGGTCGCTGAAATTGGCTTCACCCAAAGCATACAGTCCGGTTACTGTGGTCATCAATTCATAGTTTACCCAAAGTCCACCCATAGTATAATGCACAGCAGGATATATCCGCATCGGCATTTCGTAAGGGTTTTCTCCGGTAATCTTGTCGTACATCTCGAAGAGGTTTCCGTATTTCTCAGCCACCACTTCCTTTCCTAACTTAATAATTTCTTCTTTGCTAACGTTATGAAGTCCCCGTTTAGTAACTTCAGTTTTGCCGTAACGCTCCATGGCGGCAGCAAAATCAAGATAAACTGCCATTTTGGAAGTACCTACTCCGTAGCCTTCGTCGCAACGTTCTTTGGCGGCACGGCTGGCCACGTCACGAGGAACAAGATTTCCGAAAGCCGGGTATCTTCTTTCCAAATAATAGTCGCGTTCTTCCTCGGGAATATCAACCGCTTTGCGGGTATCGTCTTTCTTTTTAGGTACCCAAATTCGGCCATCGTTACGCAACGATTCCGACATTAGGGTTAGTTTGCTTTGATGGTCACCCGAAACAGGAATACAAGTTGGGTGAATTTGCGTAAAGCAAGGATTTCCAAAATATGCTCCCTGACGGTGTGCTTTCCAAGCTGCAGTAACGTTACTGCCCATTGCGTTCGTGCTTAGGAAGAATACGTTTCCGTAGCCGCCTGTGCATAGTAAAACAGCATGACCAAAATGACGTTCTAATTTCCCAGTAACTAAATCACGAGCGATGATGCCACGAGCTTTGTCTTCAATTTTCACCACGTCCAACATTTCGTGGCGGTTATACATAGTAACGGTGCCCAATCCAATTTGGCGTTCCAAACCGGAATATGCACCTAACAATAATTGCTGTCCGGTTTGTCCGGCAGCGTAGAATGTACGCTGTACCTGAGTTCCACCAAAAGAACGGTTGCTCAACAATCCTCCATATTCGCGAGCAAACGGTACACCCTGAGCCACACATTGGTCAATAATATTGGCACTTACCTCGGCCAAACGATACACATTGCCTTCACGGGCACGATAGTCGCCGCCTTTTACGGTGTCGTAAAACAAACGATACGTGCTATCGCCATCGTTTTGGTAGTTTTTTGCTGCATTGATTCCTCCTTGTGCCGCAATACTGTGGGCACGGCGGGGGCTATCTTGAAAGCAAAAGCACTTTACTTTATAGCCCAATTCGGCCAAGGATGCGGCTGCCGAAGCTCCGGCCAAACCACTTCCTACAACGATGATTTCGAGGCTGCGTTTGTTGGCGGGATTCACCAAGGGAACGGTGCTTTTATACTTCGTCCATTTGGTTTCGATGGGGCCTGCGGGGATTTTTGAATCGAGTTTGCTCATTTGCTAAGATTGTTTGACGAATGGGACACAGATTATACTGATTTGCCTATTGGTGCTGATTTTATTTCCGGATGGGTATTCAGGTCCCCTATCTTGGGGAGAGGGGATTTAGGGGAGAGGCTTTTAATTGAGTGGTAAAATATCTTGACAGAACTTAAAAAGGAATATTAAAACTGGAAAAGCTCCAAATCCTACTGTGAACAATATTGCTAATCCCGTTCCTGCCAATTTCAATAGTGGCATATAGGTTTTGTTGTTAAAACCAATAGATTGAAAGGCTGATTGGAAACCGTGGTTTAAGTGAAAGCCCAAGACAATGACACTTACTAAATAAAGCCCTGCATAACCCGGATGGCGAAGAGCCAACACTACACATTGAGCGATGCTGTATTCTTGCCCATCGCCCACCGTGCCTGTTATACGGTAAGGCACAAAGTAATTATTCAAGTGCACCACAATGAAGAATAGAATAAGGCTACCAGTTAAACCCATGTTGCGGCTAAACCAGTCACTTGTTTGGTTTACGCCGCTTACGGCATATTTTACCGGACGGGCTTTTGCGTTTTCTCTCGTAAGACTAAGGGCTTGAAAAACGTGGAGAATTATGGCTGCAAACAATACAATTTCCACCACACGGATAAAGATGCTGTGCACCATGCTGTGCGAGGCTTCGTTGAAGGCAAGGCCGCCATCGCCGGCGAAGATTAAGAGGTTTGTGTAAAGGTGCTCAACTAAAAAAGTGATTAAAAACAGTCCTGTTAAAGCCATCGTATTTTTCTTGGCGATAGAGGAGTTTAAGATTTGGGCAATGTTTGACATCTATAAAAGTATATGTAAACTTAATTTGTGTGCAAATGTATAAGCAGAAACCAAAGTGCGAAAAAAATGTTTATTGACATTGCCCCATTCTAAGAAAAAATGAAAAATTGGAACACTAATAACACGAATTGAGCAAATATTCACAAATTTTGAAAACTATGAAATTTATTTAGCCCAGCATTATCGCTCTAAATTCAAATAATTCGTGTCATTAGCGTTCCAAAAATTGTTATGATTCTAAATGCCAAGTTTAGTATTAACTTTGGGGCATTGATTCAGCTTGGTAATTTCACACCTGTTTTACTGTTTTTAGTCCTGCTTTTTCAGGGTTCGGTTTCATTTTCGCAAACCGGAAAGGATAGTTTGGTTAATTTTAAATATGCCAACAGTCAACTTTCGAGTCAGGGTACAATGGTGGATGGAAAGCCTAATGGATACTGGAAAACCTGGTACGAAAACGGTCAAATGAAATCGGAAGGAAACCGGGTGAACTTTAAATTGGACAGCACTTGGAAGTTTTTCTCCCCCGATGGTATTCCAACAAGTTTCATCACCTATAAAGAAGGAAAGAAAAACGGAATAAGAACCACTTTTGACGAAAAGGGGAAGAAACATATAGAAGAAACCTTTGTGAATGATGTTAAAAATGGCGAAACCCGCATCTATCATAGTAATGGAAACATCCGCCAGATAATCAATTTTGAAGATGGAAAAGAGCAAGGTCCGAGTTTTGAAATGACCAACATTGGAGTAATTATTACGGTTTTTGAATATAAGAACGGTTATACCATCCGTAGTGAAAAGGTAAACCGCATTGATAAATTTGGCCAACGCCAAGGTATGCAGATGGACTTTTATCCCAACAACAGAACCGAAACCGAATGCAACTATGAATTTGATAAGCGTAACGGCTACGAAAAGGTGTATGACCCCGAAGGAAATCTCATCAGCGTAACCAAATACGTGGACGATATTCCGGTTATGGACGCACAGGAAACAGTGAAATTGGATATTGTTCGGGAATATTACCCCGATGCCCATGAAAAATCGGTTGGCAGTTTCAAGAATGGAAAGGCCGAAGGAGTTACCCGCTACTATGATGAAAAAGGAAATGTAACTGCTGCCAAAGTGTTTAAAGATGGGCAACCCACCGCCGAAGGGGTTATAGATGGCCTTGGATTAAAACAGGGAAAATGGAAGGAATATCACGAATCGGGCGAGTTGCGTGCCGAAGGCGAATATAAAAACAGCAAACGCATCGGCCCCTGGAAGTTTTATTTCAAAAGTCAGGCACAAGAGCAATATGGCACTTATGTGGATGGCAAACCCGAAGGCAAATGGACCTGGCTTTACCCCGATGGCAAACTAAAACGAGAAGATAACTACTACAAAGGTTTGGAAGATGGCGAGTCAATCGAGTACAGCGACAGCGGCAAAGTAATCACCAAAGGCCAGTATATTGAAGGTGAAAAAGAAGGAGAATGGTTTTACGAAAATGGCGATTTAAGAGAAGAAGGAGGCTATAAAGCCGGGAGTCGCGAAGGAGAATGGAAGGGCTATTATAATGACGGGCAATTGCTTTATGAAGGCAAATATCTTGGCGACCGCTTCATCGGAAAATATACCGCCTACTGGCCCGATGGCAAAATTCGAGAAACGGGAAAATATCAGGATGGCAACAAAGAAGGCGACTGGATACGGTTTGCCGCTGATGGCACTGAATATTTAGTTACCGGCTTTAGCAACGGGATGGAAATTCGTTACAACGGCATCAAATCCGATGTGGAAACGAATGCTGCGAAGCAGGCGGAGTAATACTAATCAAAGGAGTACAGAAATACTTGATTTATTAAGGGCTAAAGCCCAAAAGGTACAATTTTTCAATAACCCCGGCCTTAAGTGTTTGCTACCCTTGCTGGAATTAACAAATCATTCCAGTTACCAGATTCCTTCCTCCATTTTAACATTGATTCCGAAATGCTATAATGAAGTGCATACAAATTCATTCCACTTTTGTGGCCTCAATGAATTTGAATGCCGCTGCCTATCAGGTGCTGATTCGTTTGAAGCAAATGCTTCGCGAGGTGTATGCTGCCGGGCTATTGGGAGTGCTGTGTTCTGTGTTGGGCCTTGGCTTTGGTGGCTATGTATGGCTTAAAGCCCTTCCGGATGGGCCATTTTGGGTAGGGGCTATACCTTTGTTGCTACTCTTGAGTGTACATTTTGGCCGGACAGACCATCACTTTATGAAGGTATGGCGAGGCAAGCAAAAACCCTTTTTCCTGGCCATAGAATATCTGTTTTTCGCCGCTCCCTTTTGGCTTTCGGCAGGGATTCATACTCCTTGGTTTCTCTTGATTTATCCTGCTTTCATTGCTGCCTTGGTTTTCCTTCCAGTGGGTTCTCCTCGTGTAATTCGACCTTTCTTTAACCTCCGCTTCATTCCCGACTCACTTTACGAAATTAAATCGGGCATCCGCAAATCTACGCTGCTTTGGCTTTTTCTGTTCTTGTTGTCGTTGCTTGGCTTCTTGCATTTGGCAGCCCCCATAGTGGCTTGGGTGTTGCTGTTGCTGTGCCTTCCCGAATTTTATCGCGAGGCCGAACCATGGCCTTTGTTGGTGCTTAAAGCCCAAACGCCTAGCCGTCTGCTGCTTTCAAAATGGGTCAACCATTCCGCCTTTTTCCTTCTCTTTTCTCTTCCAAGCGTTTTGGTGTTTATGGTGTTTCAAACTCCTATTTGGTGGCTGGCCTTAGTTTTTGTAGGGCTGTTGCTTTTCAATCTATTCTTTAATCTGGTTTGCAAATACGCCTATTACGAATCAGCTGCTTTGCAATCGGCCAACCAAATTTGGCTTTCAACCGGTCTGGTTTGCCTATTTTTTCCTCCCCTGCTCCCTTTGCCATTTGTGATGTCGGTGGTTTTCTATCGCAAATCGCTCAAAAAACTAGCTCCATATCTGCATGATTGAAATTAAAGACCTCTGCGTTTCCTATGGCAACCATGCCGTACTTAAATCATTAAACCTAAATCTGGAACAGGGTAAAATACACGGTTTAGCCGGACTAAATGGCAGCGGAAAGTCCACCCTGCTCAATACCCTTTTTGGATTTGTGGAACCTGATTCGGGAAGTATTTCTGTGAATGGAAAAGCACTTGACACCAACAAAATAGGTTACCTCGAAACCCAAAACTATTTGTATCACCGCTTAAAGATTCGCGAATATGTTGGATTGTTTGCCCGGTCAACAAGTAGTGAAACCAAATCGTTTGATTTAAACGGCTGGTTGGAATTGTTTAGCCTTAGCGGAGAGGAGTTCACCGAGGAATTATCCACCGGAATGCGAAAAAAAGTGGCATTGCTTTGTCTCATTGCTCAAAATAAAGAAGTGCTGCTGCTGGATGAACCCTTCAATGGCCTCGACATGGAAAGCGTCTTAGTGCTTAATCTGGTGTTAAAGGAATTGCAAAAAAACGGAAAAACCATTGTTATAACGTCTCACATAATCGAAACCCTGCTGGGCAATTGCGATCAAATACATACGCTGGTGCAAGGCGAAATCAGTGCAAGCTATTTTCCCCCCGATTTTGAAAAACTAAATGCGGAATTCCTCGGCGATTTCGTTAGGAAGGCCGGCATTGCAGTATCCGAGTTGTTCTAGTTTTGCTTGTTTTCTGTTCGATGTAAAATCCAAACTGAATTTAAGGTCATAAGCAGAGAGAACTTATTTCACAAACTTCACCGCTTTAGAATAATTGCCCATGCTTAGTTTCGCAGCATAAACGCCCAAAGGAATTTCAGAAAAATCAAGTGTTTTCTTAGTCTTACTTTCAGAACCTAAATCGAACGAAGCAACCTGCTTTCCTTGCATATCGGTAATGAATAAAGTAGCCGCTTGGTTTAGCCAGTTGTTGAATTCAATTTTATAATTGTGTGAAGAAACGGGGTAGAGTAAGAATTTTATTGGGGATTTAGCAGTCTGAATACCTACTGTGTTTAAAGAAACAGGTTTAATAACCGTGGAGGTTTTGCAGATGTTGGTTGTTGAAAGCGTTACATTATAAGTTGCAGTGTCGGCAAAGGTGTGAAGCGGGTTTTGTTCAGTGCTGGTACTGCCATCGCCAAAGTCCCATAAATAGCTATCAGCAGAAATGGTAGGGCTAACGAATTGTACTGCATCTTCGGAAGCACCAAAAGCATCAAATTGTGCAACCATAAACTGTGTGTTACCACAAAAACTTCCTTTTCGGATAAAAACTCCCGAATCATACGCTTCATCACCCACATCTGCTATAGCTATTTTAAAATGGTAGCTTGTTCCGGGAACAATAGCCTGACGGATAGGAATTGAGGTTGTCATGCCATCGTATTGAAAGATTGAATTGTTATTTGTTGCATTAGGATCTCCCGTGCCGTTATCAATATAATATACTGGATTATTATATGCATTCAAATTATTGATGCTTACGGCAGTATTTGTCCCTGGAATAAAGGCAATATTTTGCACTCCAGCAAAACCAGGCCCAGAAATAAAAAAACCAAACACATCATTGAAACTTGTATTTGCAAATTCCATGTATTCCTCCGAGCCAAACACAAAATCAGTTCCAAAAATGGTATCAGCATTGGCAATAAAATCAAATTCAATTACCGCTGCATCATTAGAAATAAGCGGAGTAACAATTGCATCTAATGTTGCATCACCAGACCCTTGTAGTGGTGTAGAAGTTGCACCTGTATTATTTGGTCCAACAGCATCCACTACATTCCCCGTTGACATTATCATCCCATAATGAAAACCCATTATTCCGTTGGGCTCGTTGAACGAACCAAACTGAGAAGCCCCCCCGAATAAGTTACATTTGATATCTGAACACATTCACCAAATAACCAAGTATTAAGGAAAGTAGTTATGTTAGCATTAAGCGGTGTTACTTCAAGGCTCGATGTACTTGTTGATTTTGGATGGTTGTTTGGTGGAACTACTCGTGGAGTGATGGTAGTTTGTGCGAATAGTGAACACGAAAGTAATAAAGCGAATGTAAAGGTGGCGACTGTTTTCATTGAATTTATGGGCTGAATGAAGTGATTTACAGCTACGAAATTAGAGAAAATTTTGGATTGGTGATTTAATCCTTAGCAAAAACCCAATACTGTTTCCCTAATTCCTCATCACAACTACGGTTTACTCACCGCCCATTCCAGCGGTGGCCTCACCGAGCCTTTGGTAATGTCGCCCACATAATCAATATATTCAGGTTGGGGGAAAATAGTAAAACTTAGCTTCTCTGAAAAACGAAAGGCTTCGGGCGAGCTAGCATTCCAATCATTCTCTTCAACTCCAAAGCGGGGTAGCAAATAATATTTGCCCGGAATAAGCCAATTGGGAGGCAGGGTGCATTTTATTTCTATTAAGCCCGTTTCGTCAAATAATTGACTGTTGAAATCCTCGTTTCCGCTATTGCTTAAGGAATGTGCTACTAAAACAGGCTGGTAAAACACATCTTGAATAAAGAAGAAGGCCCCCACTTTAAAGCCCTTTTTGGCTTTATGGATTAGAAATTTTATTTCTATAGCCTGGTCGGGATAGAGTTTCGAACCGCCATCTATGGGTTGAACCGATAATTTTCGGATAGATAGCACTTCGTTTCCGGGGGCATTGGCTTCGTCCCAGGACACATCTATGGTGTGATTGTCTGAATCCTGAATGGAGTGTGAATGCTGAACATCTACCACCAATTTCTTTTCATCGAAATTGTCACGTTGCAGAGCAAAATATTCGCCCAAAACCGAAGCCGGATTCCCTATTCGCTTAATCTTTCCCTTTTCTAACCAAAGGCAGGTGTTGCTTAGTTCTAGAATCTCCATCCGGTTGTGCGACACAAACAGAATGGTCTTACCCAAAGCAGTAAAGCTTTTTAGCAATTCGAAACATTTGAGCCTAAAGGCTTCATCGCCCACCGAAAGCACCTCGTCCAGAATCAGAATATCGGACGAAAGATGAAAAGCCAGCGAGAAGGCCAACCTCAAAAACATTCCGCTGGAATATGACTTTACTGGCTGGTCGAAAAAGTCTTCAATTTCGCTAAACTCTTTAATTTTGGTTTGAAGTTCGTTGTACGTGCTTCGCGGAAACTGCCTGAGTTGGAGTTGCAGTTCCACATTCTCACGTCCCGTTAGGTCGGGATGGAAATTGGTGCCGATATCTAAAATGGAAGTAACCGAACCATAAAATTGTGCCGAGCCGGATGTGGGTTTGGTTATCTGGCTCAAAATCTTCAGCAACGTGCTTTTCCCCGAACCGTTTCGGCCGATTATGCCCATCACATCGCCTTGGTGCAACTGAAACGAAACATCGTCTAAAGCCACAAATACTTCAGATTTCTTAGCAAAATGGTATGTTTTGCTAATCCCGCTTACGGATAGGGCTATGGGGGCTTCCTTGGTCAAATTAATGGGGTTTATCCTTTTAAAATTTGCTCCAATTCGGTTTTCTCCACCCGCACAATTCCCTTTTTGTGCGTGCCTACCAGCTTTCCTGTTACTTTATCCACGTCGCCATCCCACTGTTCGTTCATGTAATAGTCCTGCTTTTCTTGCGAAATTTCCACAAAGCCCATTTCTTTATTTGCTGTGAAAAAGCTGTAATACTGCGATGCAAAATGCGTAGTGCGGAAGGTAAAGCACAACCTATCAAACGCCGAGGTGTTTGCTGTGGAATTATGCAATAAATTATTGTCGAAAATTACGGCTTGCCCAGCCTTTAGCGTAATGGGAACTTCGAACTGCCTGAGCCATTCCAAATGGTCTTGATGGTAGCCGCCCAATGAAGCTGCGAAAAACGCCCTGTTTATTCGGTGGCTTTTGGGCACTACGGTGAGCGTGCCGTTGCCGCTGTTTACGTCAATAAGCGGCACCCAAATAGCATAATGGGGTTCCAACTGATGATTAATGAGCAGGGAACTGTCGGCGTGCAAATCAATATCGCCCGACGTAAAGGCCTTTTTGGTATAAAACTGCGATACCGGAATAATGAAATCCTGAAAATATTTCCGCATCGAAGCGTCCACATTCTTCACTATAAAGTCGTGAATTTCCTTTTTCACTATCGCGTTTGTATGTTGCAGCGTAGTGAATCGTCCGGGCGTCCGGTCGATATTTCCGAAGCGGAGGTTGTACTCGTTTTTGAAAATCCTCACAGTTTCTTCATCCAGAAAATCAACCACAGTATAACCATCTTCGTTGAGTTTCTGTTCCAATTCGGGAGATTTGGCAATATGCAATTGCTTAATTTGCTTGGGAGATGCCTTTCCGAACATGGCCTTGAATTCATTCTCCAATATTTCGGGCGAAACTTTTTGATTATCTGTGCTGCATAGTTCGCGACTTCCGACCAGTTTAAGGTCAGCGTCCACAATTCCCTTTTCCAGATTCGGAAGGTGTTGCAGAAGCGTTTCCCCACTAATTTCATATAAATCGGTTTGCTGCTTTTCGGTGTTTTTGTGGAAATAATAGGTTGGAGCAATCTTCTCCACAAAATTTGCAATCACCGCAATGCGTTTTTCGTTGGTTTGATTGGGGTAAGAACCGTGAAACAATCCATTCTGAAAAATATAAACACTTCCCGGTGGAACTATTACATCAGTAACCAGTGATTTTATTTTATCATCAAATTTCAAAAAAGGAATGCCATAGCTGCCCGAACGGAAGTTGTAAAAAAACTTATGGCTTCCGGCTACGGCAAATATTCCGCCGTTGTCGGGGTAGGTAAACTGCAGGGGAATCCACACCTGATAACTCCGGTAACGCTTTTCATCCACAATGTTCCAATCCTGATGTAGGCTAAAATAGTCGGTGGAATTAGCAGGCTTTGCCACAAAATGCCCAATAAAATAATCGTAATCGGGAAAAACAGCCCTTAACGGTTCACTTACAATTTCTTTAATCCCTTTGTTGATAGCCAACACATCAGCTATAGGATTGGCGTTGTGAGTTACATAGAGTTCGTTAATGGATTTTTCGGCAAAAAAGCGTTGATACAGACTGCTGAGAGCCGCAATTTCTCCATCACCCAAAATAGGAAAGGTGCAGAATCCAAGCGTATCAAGAGCGTTTAAAAAGGGCTGATAGTTTGGTGCTGATAAAGTTGTATCCATCGCTAATTAGGTTTTGGGGAGTTTCGTTTCGGCTAAGCCATTTCTTAAATTCAGCAACATCCACCGGAGCAAAATCGTGTTTGAACTTCTCCACCATAGGAGCTTTTTCTGGACGTTGGCCACCTTTCAGGTTCACAAAATCTTCGAGAGTCATTGCATATTTTTCCACTTCCTTGTCCGGATTGCCATCGGGTAGAAAATAATGGCAAATATCGGCATCTTTGGGAATAAGTGCCAGTATGGCTGCAATGCGAGTTTCGCCCGAAAGGTTGGGATACGACCCATGAATGCAGGCATGGTTAAGCACTACACATTCGCCAATTTCGGTAGTTACATCGGTAAAATAGGGCGGAATGAAAGCCTTTACATTTTCATACATCCAGGGATAGGAAGGCAAAGGCCGAATAGTGTCATGGAGCAAATGACTACCTTTAAGAAAACGCAAACAACCATTTTGCTTAGTGGTGGGGCGTGTTGCTACCCAAATATTGCAGGAATAAAACTTCTCTTCGTCCACAAAACGCAAATCCTGATGCGGACTCAAATCCGATTCCTGCGACGATTGCTTGAGTAGATAATTAGCCGCAATGGTTTTGTAATCCACAAAATGTTTGTCTATTTCCTCCATCATCACCTGCTTGATAAAGGCATCGGCTTCGTTTATTAGCTCGGCATTGTCGGTGTCGTTAGTGGCGTGAAATTTCTTTTTTTCGATAACTGTTTCGTGTTGGGCTTGTGTTTGAATATAGAAATCTTCTAGCCGCTGCACCTGTTCGGGCGAAAACAGCTGCATTTTCACAAATCCGTTTTGGTCGAATTCGGCTTGCAGCTGCAGGTTACGGAAAATGGGAGGCTTAGGCATTGAATTGAGGATGCAAGATGTAACTGATTTTTTGATTGGCAGCTAATGCAGTTTAATTTAATCTGTTTATGGTAGGCAAGAGTCATCCATGCCAACGCAGGAGTCATTCATGCCAACGCAGGAGTCGTCCCAGCCAACGCAGGAGTCGTCCCTGCCAACGCAGGAGTCATCCATGCCAACGCAGGAGTCGTCCCTGCCAACGCAGGAGTCAGCCCTGCCAACGCAGGAGTCACAGTTGCCGGGGCATAGGTGTTTGTTTATTGATATTGCCCAGAAACCAATCTTTCAATTTATCGAGTATAGTATTCTGAGTCCGGCCTTTCAGTAGACTCCGAAACTCTTTTGAATTTAATTGTTTAAAATCATAGTGCACTTCTCCCTCAAAAACTCCCATGGCCGGCGGATGCCCTTTTTTGAAGTGAAGAAAGGCTTCCTTTGTCATCCGGTATTTCTGCAAAACAGAACTATCGGGGTTAGGAATAAAATAGTGAATCAATTGTGCATCTTTACTGTATGCGGCTATAACTGCTGCCAATCGCGGGCTTTGTGTAGTGTTTGAATAAGATCCATGTATTACAGCATGGTTGAAAATAAAAGCATCACCGGCCTTGGCAGTAAACACTTCCGATTGTGAAATAATTTCTTGCTTCACATTTTCGTAATGCCACTTGTAATCAAATGTGGGCCGAATGGTTGGCATTAACTTGTGGCTGCCTTTCAGAAAATACATGCAGCCATTTTGCTCATTCATATTTTCCAAAGCCACCCAAATATTTACCGAAGCAAAGCGGCTTTCATCCACAAAAGTTATGTCCTGATGCGGCGACGTTTCCGACTGTGCCATTGGCATCTTCACTAAAAAATTTCCAAACAACAAGTTGTAATTCACCAAATGCTCTTTTAAAGCCGGAGCAATAATGCTTTGCAGCATTTCGTCCACCTTAGTAATAAGCTCAGCATCGTTGGAGTGGCTAGTGGTGATATAGGGAATATTAATTCGCTCGTGGGCAGCAGCTACTGTGGCATAAGCAGCTCGCAATGCCGCTACATCCACACTATTCAGCAATGCCGGAATCTTAACAAACCCATCTGCCTCAAAGCTCTCTTGAAGCGAGGGTGATTGGAATAGCGGAGACATTGGGCGAATGTAAGAGTAGTAATGAGTAGTGAGTAATAAGTAGTGAGTATTAAGACCCGTTCGGCGGTAAAACCTGATTACTTAATTCTCAAACCCTCACCTATTTCCCCTTAAACTGTGCAGCTCTCTTTTCCAAGAAAGCACTTGCCCCTTCTTGGAAATCTTCAGTAGCACAGCAATCGCCAAAGCGATCCACTTCATATTGAAGACCATCAACACCATCAGTAAAGTAGGCATTGGCACAAGCAATTACTTTAGCGATAGCTACCGGAGCTTTAGAACCAATCTTTTTGAGTATTTCATCCGCTTTAGCTAACAATTCATCCGGCGATACCACATAATTTACTAAACCCAATCTCAACGCTTCGTCAGCATTAATCATATCTGCTGTCATGAGCAACTCCAATGCCTTGCCTTTGCCTATTAGTTGAATAAGCCTTTGCGTGCCACCATATCCGGGAATCAAGCCCAAATTTACTTCAGGCTGTCCGAAACGAGCATTTGGAGTAGCAATTCTAATATGGCAACTCATTGCTAATTCGCAACCACCGCCCAATGCAAAACCATTTACAGCAGCGATGAAGGGTTTTGGTGAATCTTCAATTTTCTTAAAGATAGCTTGTCCACGAGCGGCTAATTTAGCTCCTGTTTCAACTGATAAACCTTTAAATTCAGCTATATCGGCTCCGGCAACAAAGGATTTAGGACCTGCACCGGTAATAATGGCACTTTTTATTTCCGGATTAGTATACACCTCATCCGTGGCCTTGTTCAAGTCTTCCAGCACCTCATAATTAAGTGCATTAAGCTTGTCGGGACGATTAATAGTGATTAGAAGAATTCCTTCGGTAAGCGAAGTGGTGATTTGGGTGTAGGCCATTTTAATTGAATATTTGAAGGGCGAAAATAGAAAATATGCTGTGGGGGAAATGGATTTTATCGCAAGCCATTAATTTCAATAGCACGTTAATTGCCCGACCACCTCCCCTTCCTTCTTTCCCGCTCTCACATTCCCTTGTTGAAAATTAACCCAAATTATTCACTTCCACACACAATAATCTTTCACTTTCGCCGTTAGTATGGTAAAGTTTAAAGTCTTAGTCCTATTTTCAATAATTATATCGCTGTTTGCGGCAATGTTCTTCCAAGGGTGCAAAACCCACAAGGATACTGCGAACGTTACCGAAGCCTCACCGGTGGCTCACAAAGAATTTAAAGGTCAGCCTGTGTTTGTAGC
This sequence comes from Bacteroidota bacterium, assembly GCA_947475205.1. Taxonomy (GTDB): domain Bacteria; phylum Bacteroidota; class Bacteroidia; order JAIBAJ01; family JAIBAJ01; genus JAIBAJ01. Next base: position 28,937 of record CANJNG010000008.1, on the reverse strand, counting down.
TAAAACTAAGCTCAAATCCAAAAAATCATGGGTTGATTCGGTATTTAATTCTCTTTCGGAAGAAGAACGTATTGCCCAACTGTTTATGGTGGCAGCTTATTCCAACAAAGACGCTGCTCATGTGGAAGAAATCAGGCATTTGGTAGAAGATGTAAAGATTGGCGGATTGATATTTATGCAAGGCGGTCCGCTTCGGGAAGCTAATTTGTGCAATCGGTATCAAAGCCTGGCCAAGACCTCGTTAATGATTTCTATTGATGGCGAATGGGGGCTGAGTATGCGGCTCGACAGCACCACTAAATTTCCCCGCCAGCAAATGCTTGGGGCTATTCAAAACGATTTACTGATTTTTGAAATGGGGGAAGAAATTGCCCGTCAATGCAAGTTGATGGGCATTCATGTAAATTTTGCTCCGGTACTAGATGTGAACTCTAATCCCGAAAACCCTGTTATCGGAAATCGTTCGTTTGGTGAGGATAAAATCAATGTAACGCTGAAAGGATTGGCCTACCTGCGGGGATTGCAAGACAATAATGTACTGGCATGTGGGAAACACTTTCCCGGCCACGGCGACACCGATGTGGACTCACACCTAGACTTGCCCGTGCTGAAACATACCGCTGCCCGAATGGATTCTCTGGAACTGTTTCCCTTCAAAGAACTTATTGACAATGGGCTGGGCAGTATGATGGTGGGGCATTTGTTTGTCCCCGTGTTCGATTCAGCAAAGAATGTTCCGGCAACGCTTTCCAAAAACATAATTGATGATTTGCTGCGGGATAAGCTAAAGTTCAACGGTTTGGTTTTCACCGATGCCCTGAATATGCAGGGGATTGCTAAATACTATACTCCCGGCGAAATAAACGTAAAAGCCCTAAAAGCTGGAAACGATGTGCTGCTCTTCGCCGACAATGTGGAAAAGAGTATTCAGTTGATAAAAGAATCTATTGAAAAGGGAGAAATTTCGCAGGCGGAGGTGGACAAAAGAGTAAAAAGAATTTTAAAAGTAAAGGAATGGGAAGGCCTGAATCATTACCAAAAGATTGAAACCGATGGTCTGGTGGCTAAATTGAATTCGCCCGAAGCCGAACTGATGAACCGCAAATTGGTAAGAAACGCTATCACACTATTAAAAAACGAAAACAAACTGTTACCGCTTCAAAGCCTCGACACTTTGCGGATTGCATCGGTAAACATCGGTGATTCGGTAGTCAGCCCGTTTCAGGAAATGCTGGGGAATTATGCTCCAGTGCAGCATTTCTTTATCTCCCACAAAGCCACGCAAGCCGATCGGGATAGTCTTGTTATGAAACTGAAAGATTTTAATCTGGTGGTGGCTGCTTTTCAAAACACTACCCAGAAGGTAGCCTCCAACTTTGGCATCACCTCTTCCGACCAAAAAATAGCCGACACAATTGCATCATTGAAACCAACTGTTTTGGCGGTTTTTGCAAATGCTTATTCTTTGAAAAATATAAGCAATCCCGAAAAGTTTAAAGGAATAATTGCCGGATACGAGCAAACTGAACTTGCTCAACAATACGCGGCAATGGGTGTTTTTGGTGGGATTGGATTTAGTGGAAATCTGTCCGTTTCGTCAGGGAAGTTTAAGGTGAAGACAGGGAATTATACCCCGGCTATTCGTTTGCGTTATGGGATTCCCGAAGAAGCCGGACTGGATAGCAAAACGATGGCTCAAATAGATTCCATTGCCAAAGAAGCTATTTTTAATCAGGCTACACCCGGTTGTCAGGTTTGGGTAGCGAAAGATAGTGTTGTGGTTTGGAACAAATCGTATGGCTATTTCACTTATGAAAACAAACAGAAGGTAAATAACCAAAGTATTTATGATTTGGCCTCCATTACCAAAGCGGCTTCTACATTTCCTGTGGTTTTAAAACTATATAATGAAATTCAGTTGGATTACTCAAAAAACCTCGGCGATTATTTACCACGTTTAAAAGGAACAAATAAAGAAACCCTTCCGCTTATGGATATTATGACCCATCGAGCAGGCCTGAAAGCATTTATTCCTTTTGGGAAAAATGTTATGCTGAACGGGGAATGGAATCCGAAATATGTTTCCAATGCCTCGGAAGAAAACCGAAATATTCAAGTAGCTGCCGGGATGTATCTCAAGGATTCGTACCTCGACACGATTAGAAACACCATTGACCGCACCGATATTTCGCCCGGAAATAAATACGTTTACAGCGATTTAGGAATGTATTATATGAAGGAAGTGGTAGAATCAATCACCGGAAAAAGCATTGACAAATCGGTTTCCGATTGGTTTTACAAATCATTAGGCACTGGCACACTTACCTTTAACCCCACTGAAAAATTCCCCGCCGATAGAATTGTTCCCACCGAATATGATGTGGCATTTCGCAAGCAGCTATTGCAGGGTTATATACACGACCCCATGGCAGCTATGCAAGGTGGTATTGGAGGCCATGCCGGATTGTTTGGCACGGCAAATGATTTAGGCAAACTCTTTCATCTTTATCTGAATAAAGGATTTTATGCCGGGCAAAGCTATTTTAGTGCTTCTGCTTTTAATGTCTTCAATACGTGCCATTTCTGCAATTTGGGTAATCGCCGGGGCTTAATTCTCGATAAACCTGACCCCGATATTACAAAAGAAGACCCGGCGGCGGCATTAGCCTCACAGGAAAGTTTCGGCCATAGTGGGTTTACGGGTACTATTGCTTGGGCCGACCCTAAGGTGAATATGGTGTATGTTTTCCTGTCTAATCGTGTTTATCCCGACGCCGAAAACAAAAAGCTGGGGCAGTTAAATATCCGTCCAAGGATACATCAGGTGGTGTATGATGCGATGGTGAGGAAGCCTTAACTTAATTTTTTGCAGTTTTGTATTAAGTAAACTTTTACCTAACCCTTATTTCGTATAGGTATAATTCTTCACACTTAGCACCTTCCCTGCTGCATCAATGGTTTTGCGTTCGGTTCTTAGTCCTTGGGCATCGTAGGAATACGAATGTTTTTTGGTATATTTCCCTTCTCCATCATAAAATAACTCTTCGGCTTTTTCGCCCAAAAGGGTGTATTTCGTAATTTTCTTTTCCAGCAAAACATTAGCACCGTTGTATTGCAGTTCTTCAATTTCATCGCCCTCACTGTTGAATTTGAATTTGTGAATTTCTTTTACTGTGCCCTCTTTGCCATAGTCGATGGTTTCAATTTCGTTTCCGTCTTTATCAAAGAAAGTCTTGCTTTCGTTAATTGTTTTGCCTCCTTCGGTTTTGGTAACGGTGGCCGATTTAAGTTTATTTTTCTTTGCTTCTTTTCGGCTTTGAGCATTTACTGATATGGAAAGAAATATCCATACAAGCACTATAAGATTCTTCATTTTCCTTTATTTCTGAATAGTTAATGTACCCAAGTCTACAATATCATGTGAATTATTGATAGTAAAAGTAGTGTCCACCGGCACAAGTCCCGATGGATGAAGGGAGTCTTTCAGCACTTTGCTGTAAACATTCACTGTATATTTTCCTGTTCGCATATATTGAAATTCAAACTCACCGTTTGCATTGGTGTTTTCGGTGGCATCGGGCGAAATATCATCGCCAAAGGTTATCTGCACAGCTATATTCGGCCCAAAGTATTCAGATTCTTGATAAACAAAAAAGGGGTCGTATTGCTTAACATAAACTTTACCTCTAATTCGGGCGTTGCCGCCAAAGCCGGGAGTTTTCTTGCAGGAAATAAGTATAAATGCTGATAAAATGAACGCAAGAACGAGTAGCTTTTTTATCATTTCAAATTATTTCGCAATGATAAAACTTCCATGCTGCGTACCATTAATTCTAAAGTTGTAAAGTCCGTTTGGAAGTTGATTTGTATTCGTGGTATACTCACCGAAGGCATTTGTAATTCCCTTCTCTATTCGTTGGCCAAACACATTGAATATTTCCACATTTGAAGTGCTTTTTAAATTGGTAGAGATATTTAATACAGTGTTAGATTCTGTGATTGGGTTAGGAAAAGCCTTGAGATAAGTCGGAGGATAGCTGAGTTCTTCGCCGGTAACTAAGCTCATGCCGTTAATGTCGATATGATGTGCATAAAGGTCGTAATCATTACCATTACGGCGGTCTTCCCAAGCAAAAATTGCCCCACCTATGCCATCTGAAACGTTGGTTGCGTTGATTTGATTATCGCTTGCATTAGAAACTATTACTCCGCCAGCAGCCCATCCAATAGTCAGGCTATTGGTAATTTGCTGTGCTTTAATGTCCCATCCGGCAGCCGAAGAATCTTGCCAAACCACAATTGCATTTCCGTTACCTGAGTTTATAGTATTTGGGTTAATGGCTTTTAGCCCGCTAGAAAGCTGAATGCCATTGGCGGCTAATTGCACGGCACCTTGCAGATTAACTAATTGCGAATATATTTGATAAGTGTTGTTTCGGAAGTCTTTCCATGAGACCAAGGTTCCGCTTGTTCCTACAAATTTCATATCGACAGCCGATTGGTTTCCGGCAGCATTGCAAACCACTACTCCGTTTGCTGCCCAAGACACCGCACCCGATGCATTTATGTTTTGAGCATAAATATCGGAATTGGAACTACTGCGTTTATCCACCCAGGCTATTGTAGCTCCGCCATTTCCATCGGGTTCGATACGAGGATTGCTTTGGGTATTAACTGCATTGCAAATTACAACCCCGTTTGCAGCCCAAGACACTGCACCGCCCGAAGCAATACGTTGTGCATAAATATCATAATCGTTTCCGTTTCGTTTGTCTTGCCAAGTGATGATAGCTCCTCCGGAGAAATCGGAATCAATCTTTGGATTGATTTGTGAATTGTTTGCATTGCAAATAACTAAGCCATTTATGCCAAGTTGGTTTGCACCGGAACTATTAATGTGCTGCACATAAATATCATAATACACGTTTGTGGAATCTTCCCACACCACATAAGCCCCTCCGCTATTGTCGACCACAATCTTTGGGTTTTTGCTGGTATTTGAACTTGAAGTTAGGGCAACTCCGCCCGAAGTCCAAAGAGGGTTTCCGTTTGAATCTAATTTTTGAGCATATATATCGAAATCGCCGTTACGGTCGTCGGCCCATGTAATGATAGAGCTGCCATTATTGGATTCAACAATGGCCGATGATTTTTGTGTGGATTGATTTGCACAAACAGCAACGCCATTGAGTGTCCATTTGGCCAAGCCATTTTTATCTAGTCGCTGAGCATAAACATCACCCAATGTGGCCGAAGTGTCGCGGTTGTCGTCCCATGCCATTATTATTCCACTAAACCCATCGGTAACAGCGTGGAGATTGCTTTGGCTTTTAATTTTGAGGCATGCAGGTGTGTTTATGCTTGTGTTTGAATTCCATTGTGCCAGACCTAATAGGGGCATCAAGCAAGAAAGAAGTGTAGGAAAGTAAAGTTTATTCATTCTTAAAATAAGGTATTTTGTGGTAATTAGTTGATTATGAGAGTGCAAATATACGTGCTGGTAACAATTCCTTAATATTAGAATTGTATTTAGAAAGGTTTTAAACTAGGGGGAAGGATTGATTTGGTCGCTATTGAAAGAATGTTTTCACCACACCAAAAGATAACATATAGTTATTGGTAGGGATTTTGGCATCGTGGTTATATTCTAAGGTATAGGATGTTTCGAAGAGCCACAAATCGGTAATATTGATAAGTACTCCGAAGAAAAAGCGGGTTCGGTTAAATCCTTTTTCGTAATAGAGTCCATCGAATTTGTAATAGGTTTCTTCGGCAACGTAAGGCACTATGCGTTTAAATAGTTTGTATCGGACTTGTATTTTGTTTCGGAGGTAAAAGTCGCGAAGCCTCTGGCCTTGTTGGTCGGAGTTGAAGTCTTTTAATTGCATATCGCCTAGGAGGCGGTCGAAGATTACGAATTTTCCGAACTTTTTCCGGTAGGTGAAATAGCCTTCGAACTGGTTGCGATAGCTATAGGAGTCGTCGGTTCGTTTTTTGTCGACAAAGATGTAGTTAAAAGTGAATCGGAGGTTGCGGCTTATGCGGTAAAGTGCCCCTGCATCGATATAGGAATAGCTGTATTCGGTGGCATTTTCGGTGAATCGGGTTTGATGCTGAACATGGGCCATCCATCGCTTGGTGATGGGGGATTCCATTTCGAAATTGCCCCATATCTGAAAATCTTTTTGCGGGGCTTGGGCTTTTAATTCCCATACTAAAAGCACCAGAAGCAAAATAAAAAAAGCAGCTTGTTTCAAAAAATGGGAAGGATTGGATAAGGCAAAGGTAATGTTAGCAATTTAGCAGCTTAAGGTTGGGGTAATATTAGCTAGGTAAGGAATGATTTGCGTTGCTAAACAGGCATTGGTGTGAGTGTTAAAAAGTATAGCAAAAGTTTTAGATTTCTTGCAGTTCTCTTTAGCAGAAAAGCGGATTTATTACTATAATTTTGCGGACGCTTAACCAGTGAGAAGGCTTGCAGTGGGGGCATTTTACCTAATTAATAATTTATGAAAAACAGATATGGCCTAATTGCCTTAGTTATTCTTTTTGTATTGGCAATTGCTGCTGCCTTTTCAAATGCTAATCATCCCATAACCGAAGGTATTTCCAATCCTGCTGATTTGGCTTGGATTCTTACTGCGTCGGCATTTGTGTTGGTGATGACTCCCGGTCTTTCGTTTTTTTATGGGGGGATGGTTTCTAAGAAAAATGTTATCTCCACCATGCTACAAAGCTTTATAGCTTTAGGGGTTATTAGCGTTTTGTGGTATGCTGTTGGGTTTAGCCTTGCATTTGGCGATAGCATCGGCGGGCTGATTGGCAATCCGTTTACTTATGCATTCTTTAATAATGTTGGGACTGCCCCCAATCCACGTTTGGGAGCTAAAATTCCGTTTCTGCTTTTTGCCGCTTTCCAACTCAAATTCGCCATTATCACTCCTGCATTAATTACAGGTTCCTTTGCCGAACGGGTTCGCTTTTGGGCCTATATGCTGTTTATGTGTCTGTTTTCTTTACTCATTTATTGCCCATTAGCACACTGGACCTGGCATCCCGATGGGATTTTGTATAAAATGGGTGTTCTTGATTTTGCGGGAGGAACTGTGGTGCACATTTCGGCGGGGTTTGCAGCCTTGGCAGGAGCCATAGTATTAGGTAAACGCAAAGTATTTATAGAAAAAGAACAAACCAATCCGGCCAATATTCCCTTTGTATTATTAGGAACAGGTTTGCTTTGGTTTGGATGGTTTGGTTTTAATGCCGGCTCGTCTTTGGAAGCCAATCAAACGGCTGTGTTGGCATTTGTAAACACCAATTTAGCCAGTGCCACGGCCATGCTTTGCTGGATTTTGCTCGACACCGTGCGGGGAAGTAAACCCTCGGCTTTGGGGGCTTGTATTGGAGCCGTTGTGGGCTTAGTGGCCATAACACCGGCAGCGGGATTTGTATCGCCGGGGGCAAGTATATTTATTGGCGTGTTTTCATCGGCAATAAGCAATATTGCGGTTCACTGGAAATCAAGAAAATCAACCATCGACGACACCTTGGATGTGTTCCCTTGTCATGGACTGGGCGGAATCACAGGAATGATATTCACAGCCGTGTTTGCTACAAACGGAGGGCTGATTACCGGCAGCACTACACTTTTCTTCAACCATTTATTAGCCCTGCTCATAGTATCGGTGTTTACTTTCGGAGGTTCGTTTTTGCTTTACAAACTCACCAATTTGCTTATCCCGATTCGAGTAGCTGAAGATAAGGAAGATTTGGGTTTAGATTTGAGCCAGCATGGCGAGAGTATGGAATAGAGGAAATTAGTTCCAATAACTCAAATTAAATCAAGATGCGAAATAGTGTAAAATTGCACTGTTTCTTAGTCTTGATAAGGATAGAATTACAGCAATCGAATTTGTCATTTCCCCTTCCGCTGCCAATACTTTATAAGGATATAGCCAAACAACATACCGCCTAGGTGGGCAAAGTGAGCCACATTACTGGTGGGATCGTTTTGAATGCCGCTGTATAACTCAAATCCGCCATAAACAATTACGAGATATTTGGCCGGCATGGGGAAGAACATCAGGAATACAGTTTGCTCGGGAAACATAATTCCAAAAGCCAGCAGCACACCAAACACGGCTCCCGAAGCACCCACTGTGGGGGTATCACGTTTTAGAATAAGCAATTCGTGCATATATTGCTTGGCACTTTCGGCAATTCCGGGAGGGTTGTTGTACTGCCATTCTTCCATAATCTGTCCGAAAGGAGCATTGGCTGCTTTTAAATAATCAGGGACATATTTTTTAACGAATGCCATATACTGTTCCAAATCGGGATTTTGTGCAAAAGCATCCACGGCAGTGGTCATTTGATGGTAATCGTAATTGGAGAAAAGCAAATGGATAAATGCAGCACCGAAGCCAGTGATAAAGTAATAAACGAAGAAGCGTTTCCCGCCCCAGTAATTTTCAATCACACTACCAAACATCCACAGCGAAAGCATATTCATTATAATATGCATAAATCCGCCGTGCATAAACAAGTGTGAAACCAATTGAACAGGCTTGAAAAGCGGCGAAGCGAAGTTGTGAAGCCCCAGAATTTGTGATAGCTCAAACCCAAATAGCTTCTCCGATGCCAATGAAATGAGAAACATCAGCCCATTGACAATCATTATTGATTTCACAACGGGAGGGAAGGTTTGGAAACTTCCGGGACGGCCAAAATCGTTTCGGTGAAGCATTTTAGTTAAGTTACATTTCGTTTTTTAATAGGAATTTGTATTGAAACCCCCTCCAACTCCCCCTTTAAAAGTGGGAGAGCTGCGGCAACACTTTTCTGTATAGTTTTCACAACTATAATTTAAAAGTCATTAAAGCTAACTAATTGCTGATTTTGCCAAGTTTCTTCTCGGGTTTTAAATCCTTTTTCGTTCCAAAATTGCCAAATACCGTCCTTAATATCCCCCAAGTAATTTCCAATTGATTTCATTTGACCATGATCATACCATTCAGTCCATTTCCCATATTTGAACCCATTGCGATATTCCCCTTTAATAAACTCTCGGCCGTTATCATACCAACTGGCATACTTCCCGTTAACTTTTCCGTTGAAGTAATACTCTTGAAATTTTAGTTTGCCGTTTTCATAGTAATCAATCCACAATCCGGTCTTCTTTCCATCGGTGTATTCGCCTTCGGCTTTACGGTTACCGTTTTCGTAGTAGTACGACCATTTCCCCACCGATAAATCACCGCTCTTTGTCCCTTCGCTGCGAATTGCACCAGTGTTATACCAAGAACCAAACTGTCCGGCGGGCTTCCCCTCTTTATACATCCCTTCTTCCACTTTCTGGCCGTTCATATCAAATTCGGCGGCATAACCTTCGGGCATATCGTTTTTAAAATACTGCTCTGTCCATTTCTTACCGTTCTCGTACCATTCTGTCCATTTTCCGTCCCGCTTTCCTTCAATGAATGGACCTTCCCGTTCTTTTGTGCCGCTTTCGTAATAATAACTCCAGATGCCATCTTCCTTTCCGCCGACCTTATTACCGGTGGCTTTCAGCTTGCCGTTGGGCCAGGTTTCTTTGGCAATTTGGGCAACAGACGTAAATCCTAAAAATATAAATGCTATTAAGATATTGAACTTCATTGGGGTTTTAAACGTGGAATAGGAATGGTTGAGGTATGGAATGGTTTGGAAATTAAACGTTCTTACCATTTCCGCTTTTCTATCACAATTCGGGTGGAGAGAATAAAAATTGAAATCAGACTGAGGAAATAAATCACATCGCGGCTATCGATTACCCCGCGGCTCATGGAGATATAATGGGTATTGATGCTGAGTTCCATTAACAGCAAATCTATTCCTTTGCCGGGGAACAGTGAACTGATGGAATCGAAGCCATTAAAAATAAACCAGCTTAGGAATACGGCCAATATGAACGAAACTATTTGATTGCCTGTAGCGGCCGAACAGAATGTACCGATAGCAGCAAAGGCCGAAGCCAGGAAAAGCAAGCCAATATAGGAACCCATTGTGCCGCCAATATCAATGTTGCCTTTGGGTAAGCCAAGGAGATACACCGATAAAAAATAAACCAAAGTGGGCAGGAGCGAAAGCAATACCAACACAAATCCCGACAGGAATTTAGCCATCACGATTTGCAGTTCGCTCAAGGGTTTGGTGAGCAGCAATTCAATTGTGCCGGAACGGTTTTCCTCGGCAAACGAACGCATGGTAACGGCCGGGACTAAAAACAAAAACACCCAAGGAGCCACGGTAAACAAGGTTTCTAGACTGGAATATCCGTTTTCCAAAACATTGTAATCGAACGGAAACACCCACATGAACAAACCTATAATCAACAGGAAAACGGTTATCACCACATAGCCAATGAGCGAATGCAGAAAGGAGTTTACTTCTTTAGAAAAAAGGGCGTACATTTTGGGGCAAAGATAAAAGGATGAATCAGCCATTTGAAATTGAGGGTAATGAATTTTGAGAGTTTTTATGAACTAAGCATTCTTGAATTTTAATTTTCCCTACTATTGTGCATCAAAAATTCCTAATGCCAAACGAACAACTTTCTGTATTTCTTGCTATCCCACCCGATAATAGCCAATTATTGAAAGATAATTTGGAACTGGTGCTTCTTCGAGCGGGAATAGGCGTGAAAACATTTTATCAGGCACCTGCTGAATCAGAATCGGGGAATCTGGACAGGATGCTATCCGAAACGCAATGTTCGGTGCATATTCTGGGCGAAAATTATGGCGAGGTTTTGTCCAATACCAACCTTTCATTTCAGGAAACGCAATACATAAAGGCCAAGCAAAAAGCGGCTACTGACCCCGATTTCCGATTGTTTATCTGGAATCCGGCTGGTAACTCCTCGGTGAGTGATACGCGACAGGCCGAGTTTATAAACGAGTTGAGCAATAACATTACGTCCAACACTATTTTCTCTACCGTTTCTTCGCCCATTCAGTTGGTGGAGGACATCCGACAATACACCCAAAAGCGGGAAAAGCCTGTGTTTGATTTATCCGATTCCGATATTTTTCTTGTTTTCAATGAGCTTGACGAATCCGAAGCAGGCGAGGTGATTGATATGCTGTCGGATATTGTTCCGGTGGACAAAATGAGCATTGTGCAAGACAGCGATATGGACTATTCGGAATATTGCTCGCAGCAGTTTGGCAAAAGCAAACTGGCGGTGGTGTATTTCAAATATTCAGCTGACTGGGCATTACCCTTTGCTCAAGAAATTTGGAAGAAAGTAGGTGGTGCTGCAGCCCACACCCCCATCTTGCTCATCGGCGACGAAGACCCCGACACCAATATTGGCAAAAAGGTGAAAGCCCCCAAAATCATTTCTTTAATTGTGGCCGGTGAGTTGATTCCGCTTGAAATTAAGGTGCAGTATGATAAGATAGTGGAGGCGTTTTCTTAATTGACAATCGTATCCAAAACTGATTTCAGTAATATTCTTTAACATCAGCATTATCTGTGTGCCATTCCTAAAATGAACCGACTCCCCCCCTATCCCGGTCTTCGCCCTTTTAACGAGGACGAGAGCATTTTCTTCAAGGGGAGGGACGAACATATTTCGGCCATAACCCGTCAGCTCGAACAAAAGAAGTTTGTGATGATAACGGGTGCTTCCGGCGATGGCAAATCGTCCTTGGTGTATGCGGGTGTGGTACCGAATGCAAGGGCAGGTTTCTTCAAAGCACGGTTCAACAATTGGTTGCTGGTGGATTTTCGTCCGGAACGCAGCCCTTTGAAGAACCTAGCGGTATCCCTCACCGAAAGACTTGGGCTTGGAGATGCAGTCAGCACAGAAAAGGAACTTAGTTTCGGATTCTCTTCTCTGGTGGATATTTACAAGAAAAGCAAGTATCACCTCGATACCAATAGCCCCGAATACACTAACGCCGACGAGAAAGAGAAACGTAAACTGAAAAGCAAGGCGGGGAATCTCTTCATCCTGCTCGACCAGTTTGAGGAGTTTTTCACGAACAAGGAAAATTATACGGATGGCAGGACGTCGCAGGAATCGAGGGCGGTGATGAACCTGCTGCTGGAAACGATGAAGATTGCGGTGGACGAAGATCTGCCGATTTATATAGCCTGCACGATGCGAAGCGACTACATAGGGCAGTGTGCCGCCTTTAGGGGTTTGCCCGAAGCGATAGGGTATAGTCAGTTCTTCGTTCCCCGACTGAAACGACAAGAACTGCAACAAGTAATAGAAGAACCTGCCAAACTAAACGGCGACAGCATATCTCGCCGCTTGACGGAGGTGTTGCTGAACGCCAGCAGTGAAGGCATAGACCAATTGCCGGTGCTGCAACATGCCCTTAACCTAATGTGGAAAGAGGCTAAGGAAGGACAGGAAGAAATAGACTTGCTGCATTTTGCGAAGGTGGCGGGGTATGATGCCAATAAACTCACCAAAGAGGACAAACAGGCTTTTGACAATTGGTTTGCTCAAATCCCCGAAAGCCACCGTCAATGGTTTGCTAAGCCTTCGCTGGACAATGTGTTGGATTTTCATGCTAATAATTTATTTGAAACTTCGGTATCCAAATCATCGCCCTCTTTGAGCAGCGAGGATGCACGATATGCCATAGAAACTACGTTTAAATGTCTTACAAAAGTGGACAATGGCCGGGCGGTGCGAAACCGAATGAGTTTTGAAGAGGTGGTTCAGGTTATCAATCGGCCAAGCATTGGGGCCGAACAATTGAATGGCTTGCTTCGCCCTTTCCGCTTGCAGGGCAATACTTTCTTGAAGCCTTTTGTGGAAGAAGATGGAAGAAACGAGAAGTTGACTGCATCCGCTGTACTGGACATCACGCACGAAAGTTTGATTCGGAATTGGGGGAAATTGAGTGACTGGGCTTTTGAAGAAAACACCAGCTACGAAACTTGGGCTGAATTTGAAAAACAATCGAACCGTTGGCTTTCAAACAATAAATCAAAGGACTATTTGCTTTCGGTAGGGCCACTTTCCTATTTTGAAGAGTGGTATAACAAACAAAAGCCCAATGAAAGTTGGTTGGACAAATACTCAAAAGATAAGAGAGTATTATTAGAGAATAGAGCAATTGTAATCAATGCTTCTGAATTTATTGGGAATAGTCGCCAACACTTAAAGGCCAAAAAGGTAAGGTTGATTGCGGTTGTAGTTCTTGTGTTTGCTATTATGTTGGGCATTAACTTCTATGCTTTGAATCAAAAGAAGGAAGCTGAAAAAGCTAATGTTGTTGCACTTGAAGAAATGGAGAAGGCTAAGAGGAGTGCAGAAGAAGCTAAATCCGCCCAAATGGAGGCAACGGAAGGAAAGCAACTGGTAACAGCTACAAGTCAAAGTCTGGTTGTTCAGAAAGAGAGAGCAGAAGCGAGTTCCAAACAGGCTATTTTGGCCAAGCAAGAAGCAGAAAAGAACGCCCAAATAGCGATTGTAGCAAAGCAAGAGGCTGTTAAGGCAAAAGAAACTGCCGAAAAAGAATTATATGCCAATATTAAAAATTCATTATCTATATCCAACGATAAAATGAATTTATTAATTAAAGGAATTGAAAATCCAGTAAGTATAACTCTTTCAGGAATCGCGAGCGACAAAATAACACCTTCAATCGAAATAGGTAAAGGGGAAATAAAAGGAAAAAATGGAAGATATAAAGTAAGTATTCAAACTGATTCTTTAGTAATTAGAGTAAAAGGAAAATCAAATATGGGTGAGGAAATTGACTTTGGTACAAGGAAATTTTTTGCTACCCGACTTCCTGACCCAATACCAATTTTTGGCGGCAAAACCGGTACATCTGAAATCAGAAAAAGTGTATTAGACGATTTGGTTAGTGAATTAAAAATTGAAACAAATAAAGCACTCTTTAAAGCCAATTTTGTTATAATTGGCTATTTGCTAACTACTATTCAAGATGGAAACGAGTTTACAGAAATGTCAGATGGCGAAAAACTTTCAGTTGCTCAAAAAATACAGTTAAAAGGGGTAAAAAAGGGAGGTAAACTGATAATAGAGAACATTCAAGTTGTAGGCCCTGATGGAGAAATTAGAACATTATCACCTATTATCTTAAAAGTTATATAAATATTAGTAAAAATGAAACTCAATTCCAATGGTTTTATGGCATTGATTATCTTATGGATAAACAATGTCTTTTCTCAAACTTCTAACATGGCTATTGGGTCCGGAATGGATGTTGATAATTTTGAAAATATTTATATAACAGGCTCTCTTGATGGTCAAGCTATGTTTGGACGATTTGTATTAACTGAACAAGGTGGGGGAGATGTTTTTTTTGCTAAATATAATAAAAAAGGTGCCTGTGTTTGGGCTGTGAGTGCTGGGGGTAAAGGTACTGATGCCGGACAATCTGTAAAAGTTGATGCCATTGGAAATATTTATGTTACAGGGTATGTTGGAGGAAATGCAACATTTGATGATTATAAACTCAATGCAGAAAAACTCACAAAAATGTTTTTAGCTAAATATAGCACTTCGGGTGATGTAGTTTGGCTACAAACCATTAGCTCAAAAACAGGTAACCAGGCATTTGATGTAGCTGTGGATACAAAAGGAAATTCATATATTACAGGAATATTCTCTGAAACTATATATTTTGATAAGAAAACCTCATTAACAAGTGCAGGAGCTGATGATATATTTATTGCAAAATATAGTTCCACAGGAAAAATACTCTGGGCTGCAAAGTTTGGAGGCACTTTATATGATGAAGTAAAACGAATAGAGATTGATGGCTTGGGAAATTCAGTAATTACTGGACAAACAACAAAAGCAAATGGAGCATCAAAGGCATTTATTGCTAAGTTTTCTAATAACGGAACACTCGTGTGGCAGAAAGAAATTGACCACGACAATAATAACTGTGGGCAGGATGTTGCCATAGATAAATCAGGAAATATTTATGTTTCAGGGATTAATTTTATGCCTACACCTTCTAACCCCAATGCTTTAGGTAATTATGATATTTTCCTCTCTGCTTATGATGCCTCCGGAACAAATAAATGGAAAAAGCTTTTCGCTTCTGAAAACAATGATTATGCAAACTCAATTATTACAGACAATAGTGGAAATATATACATCACTGGGCATTACAGCGATGAATTGAAATTTGATAAATTCAAACTATATAACGTTGCTGAAGATGTGTATGTAAGTAAATTTAATAAATCTGGAGATTGCTTGTGGGCAATATCAGGCAAATCGAATGGTGAAGCAAATGGTGATAATTTGTGCGTGGATTTAAATGGGAATATATATAGTTTAGGGTCAGTTAAGAAAGGTTTGGAATTTGACGGGATTAGTTTATCAGCAACTAGTCAAAGTACAATATTTATGGCTCGATTTAATCCCTCTGACGGTAAATGCAATTGGGCTACAACCGTAAAACTTACAAGTGATGAACGTAATCCTAATGCCAAATATGTAAACTATTATGCTAAATTGCTTGTCAATAAAAACAATACTGAAACATTTCTTTCAGACCAAAATGTAATGCTAAATGATAGTGTTGGAGAAACTGTTTATGAAACTAAAACAGATGCCAATGGTGATTTTTCATTCAGGCAAATTGATAAAACACAATCGTATAACGTTGTTGTAGAAAAAAATGATAGTATGGATGGAGCATCCTTACTTCTTGCAACCCGTGCTGGATTTGTAGTAAAAAAGTTAACACCTGATGCATATGGGAAGATTGGTTATAAATTAGAATCAAGCGACCCCACTTTACTTACAAATAACTTCTTTGAGGACAATACTACTAAAATCAAGACTTTTTTCGGAAAAAAGGAACCTACATTATTAGTTAAGGAGAATATTGAATACGAGAGCAATTCGTTTGATATACCTGAGAATGCTAAACAATCTTTAATAGCTATTGCTAAAAGTCTAAAAAGTCATTTACTAATTAATTTAGAAATTTATTCTCATACGGATGCTATTGGAGATGAACAAACAAATCTTGAACTTTCAAAAAAGAGAGCAGTGGAAGTAATGAATTTTCTTGTTGAAAAAGGTGTTCCCAAAGAAAGACTTAAATCTGAAGGAAAAGGCGAATCTGAAATACTTAATAGGTGCAAGAATGGGGTTGAATGTTCTGATAAGGAGCATCAGTTTAACAGAAGAACAGAGTTCAAATTTATTAAAATTGATCCAAACACAAAAGGTAAATAAATTCATTAAATCATAACCATCAGCGTTTTCAGCCTGCCATAACCATCAAACCTTGAACCGTCTCCCCCCATCCCCCCAGTCATCGCCCCTTCAACGAGGACGAAAGCATTTTCTTCTAGGGGTGAGTCGAGAATCTACCATTATTAATCATCAAGGCTAGGCCTACAAACAAGCAAGCCGCCTTTGCGGGGCGGCATGGGGCTATTTTCAGTTCTCGTATAAGGCCTTTCCGAACGGAATGGGCTATTTTCAGTGCTCGTATAAGGCCTTTCCGAACTGTAGGGGCTATTTTCAGTACTCGTATAAGGCTGTTCCGAACGGAATGGTCTATTCTCAGTGCTCGTATAAGGCCGTTCCGAACGGAATGGCCTATTCTCAGTGCTCGTATAAGGCCGTTCCGAACGGAATGGGCTATTCTCAGAGCTCGTATAAGCCTGTTCCGAACGGAATAGGCTATTCTTAGTGCTCGTATTAGGCTATTCCGAACGGTATGGGCGTTTTCTCACACGGGAAAATAGGTCTTCCGAACGGTAGGGGCGTTTCCATGTACATGAAAACAGGTCTTCCGAACGGTAGGGGCATTTTCCCATGCGGGGAAATGGGGCTACCGAACGGTAGGGGCGTTATCCCATGCGGGGAAATGGGGCTACCGAACGGTAGGGGCGTTTTCCCATGCTGGAAAAGAGGTCTTCCGAACAGTAAGGGCGTTTTCCCATGCGGGGAAATGGGGCTACCGAACAGGCATTCACCCCCGCCCATCAAAGCACCTCCCTTTCGGTTTAGCCCCGATTGAGCCAAATAGCCCGCCTGCATTTGAGGCGGCTATAGGCGAAAGCGGGACCCAAACGTTGGGATGAAATGCTAACCTCCCTGCTCCAAAAAAAAAATAAAGTGTGGAATTATTTCCCAAATTTGTTCTCATCCTTAAATTGTTACTTTCGTCCCGCAGATATAGTTCTGTTTGGTATTCGGAAAAATGAACCACATCCCCCCATATCCCGGCCTTCGCCCTTTTAATGAGGACGAAAGCATTTTCTTCAAGGGGAGGGATGAGCATATTGCGAGCATAACGCATCAGCTGGAGCAGAAGAAGTTTGTGATGATTACGGGGGCATCGGGCGATGGGAAATCGTCGTTGGTGTATGCGGGGGTGGTGCCGAATGCTAGGGCGGGGTTTTTCAAGGCGAAGTTTAATAACTGGTTGCTGGTGGATTTTCGGCCCGAACGCAGCCCGCTGAAGAATTTGGCTGTTTCGCTAAACGATAGGCTGAAACTGGGCAGTGCTGCGGAAACGGAAAAGGGGCTGAGCTATGGGTTTTCGTCGCTGGTGGATGTGTACAAAAAGAGTGCGTATTATCTGGATACCAGCAGCGAGGCATACGTAAACGCCGACGAGAAGGAGAAACGCAAACTGAAAAGCAGGGCGGGCAATCTGTTTATTTTGCTGGACCAGTTTGAGGAGTTTTTCACGAACAAGGAAAATTATACGGATGGCAGGACGTCGCAGGAATCGAGGGCGGTGATGAATCTGCTACTCGAAACCATGAAGATTGCGGTGGACAAAGACTTGCCGATTTATATCGCCTGCACGATGCGGAGCGACTACATAGGGCAGTGTGCCGCCTTTAGGGGTTTGCCCGAAGCGATTGGGTATAGTCAGTTTTTTGTTCCGCGGCTGAAACGGCAGGAACTGCAACAGGTGATAGAGGAGCCTGCCAAACTGAACGGCGACAGTATTTCGCGTCGTTTGACGGAAGTGTTGCTGAACGCCAGCAGCGAGGGCATAGACCAATTGCCGGTGCTTCAACATGCCCTAAACCTGATGTGGAAAGAGGCCAAGGAAGGGCAGGAAGAGATTGACCTTTTGCATTTTGCGAAGGTGGCGGGCTATGATTCCAATAAACTAACGAAGGAGGATAAACAGGCTTTTGATAGCTGGTTTTCTACTATCCCAGAAAGCAAGCAGGAATGGTTTTCCAACCCTTCGCTTGATAACGTATTGGATTTTCATGCCAATGATTTGTTTCAAACTGCCGTTGACGGTAATCCTTTACTATCAAAGGAAGATGCGGTTTTCGCTATCGAAACTGCCTTCAAATGCCTAACGAAAGTGGACAATGGCCGGGCAGTGCGAAATCGAATGACCTTGGGCGAGATTACCGCAGTTATAAACAAGCCCAACATCGGAACAGAGCAATTGAAATTATTGCTGCAACCTTTCCGTTTGCAGGGGAATACATTTTTGAAACCATTTTTGGAGGAAGGGAAACAGGATACTATAATCTCCTATTCTGTTTTAGATATTACGCACGAAAGTCTTATTCGGAATTGGGCAAAACTTACCGAATGGGCCACCGAAGAGGAAAGCAATCACCAAACTTTCCTCGATTTTGAGAAACAACTTAACCGTTGGGGTGCTCACAACAAATCACACGACTATCTGCTGCCCATTGGCTCGCTCACCTATTTCGAAGGATTTTACAACGCTCAAAAGCCCAATAAATACTGGTTAGCCAAATTTGACGAAAGCGAAACTTCTGATGCTGAAAAGTTGCTTACCGCCGAAAAAACGATTACCAATGCTGAAGAGTTTATAAGCCGCAGTTCTCGCAAACTGGTCTTCACCCGAACGGTGCTGAAGTATGGAGCAAACAAAATTGCCGCTGTTTTAGGTGGGATTTTCCTGATAATTGCCTGCCTTTACTACTACAACAATTATCTGTATAAACAGAACGATGCTGTGGTGGAGCGTTTGAATAATGAAGGGCTTGAATTACTCAACAATCCTAAAGTTAAAATTGAAACAAAAGCTCAATTTGTGCTTAATAGTGAGATAAGTAACGGAGCAAACGCTTATAAAACTACACTTAATACCATCCAGAATGATACCTTGAAACTAGATGTGGTGCTCAAAATGTACAGCATGATGACCCATAACTGGGGCGTTGCCGATACTTCCAAAACCAACTTCCTGCTTTGCAAATCATTTTTGGAAATTGCCGATAGTTTAAATAGAATAAATTTCACCGAAGTATATAAACTATTGAATCCAAATGTGGGGCTTCAACGGTCGCTTGCTCTGATGGAAGCCCTTGACAAGTTTGATTATTTTACCGGAGATAAAACTATTCAACAACGCATTTCCGATTTGCAAATGGATATTCTAAATGAAATGTATCTCCGAAAGCTCATAGGCAAGAATCTGGTTAAATTCGACAAACTCCTGTTGTTTAAATTGCTGGAATCGTCTGTTTATCACAAGTCCTTTCTATGTAAAGATTTATATGAATTTTTTAACCCCGTTGACTCTATCGGGAAAAGTAATTTCAGCAAATACTTTCCGGCTAACGAACAATTGGAAGGCAGCGATAATCAAACTTATACCCACAATGGTGGTTATCAACTTCTACTTGATTTGGCCATTTCGCAAAGGAACTGGACAGGGATGAAAATGCATTACGATACCATTTTCAAGACAGACAAAACTATTCAGATTCCGCTGGGGATTGTGGCAGCAGCCATTAATACAACAAGCGATTGCACCGAAAGTTTTTATAAGGAAATTAGTTCAATCCTTAGTGAATTTGGAATGAGCAAGGAATTGTTTCTACATAAATATCTATTTTATATCAATGACGAAATTGAGAATCCCTTTGATGGCAATGGGCATTATTACAAATCCCTGAGTTTTAAAGCACATAATATCGTCTTTGAGAAATTTTTCAGCCACCTTATTGATGATTACTATGTTTCGCAGAAGCAATCAGATAAATGCAATTACTCCTTAGCCATTACTTATAAAGCCTTGGGAGTTTTCAATGCTTACCTCTTTCCAAATAACGATGTTGGAACTTATTTCTTTGATAAATGCATGATGCATTACGGATTATTAAGCCCGGATTTTAGAGTTGAGGAAGTAACAATTCGATACGGAAACGATGACAACGCTGAAAGCAAAACGTTAAGAACTAAGGATTTTATCATTTACCCTGCGGCTGTTTCACCGTTTGCAATAGATCCTAACGCTGTTTATGATATTCATTTTAATAAGCATTTCCTTTCCTTTTCAAATTATTTATATCAAAAGCAACTCTATTCTAATATCTACAGAGACGAAGCCGCTTTCAAGCTCTTGAATAACTATTTTGCTCAACAGGCTGAACGACCATTAGATTACAACGTAGATACTAATCTTCTGGCTTTTGCTTTAATGGCCAATAATCCGGCAAGCAATAGTCAATATTTAACCCTGTTAAATTTATATTTCAAGTCCTTTTCTGTGAATGATTCTGCTTTCCAAGGTTTAGTCGGTGCTATTGATTGGACTTCGATTTTGAATGCTGAAAATGCCAACCCTATCTTTGGTTCGGTCAGTAAACAGTTGGCTCGAAAAGGTTGCATAAAAGAATCTATTTTGCTTCTGAGAAAATTGAAAGGCAGGAACGAATATCGAAATACCGTGGCTGATATTATCGTTTTACTTAACAATGAACGAATCCATGTGGAGTATATGCCGATATATGCCGATATGATTCTCACCGATGTTAAATCAGGAAGCAATTATCCTAATCTGCTTTTCAGAGGGCTTTCAAATACAGGTTCGCAACGTTTTATTAAATTGGCTTTTGAGCATTACCGGGAATCAAACGAAACCAGTAAAAAGTATGGGCTAAAGAATATTATTCGAGGAATGGCTGATGTTGGCTTGCTTTATAAAGCTGTAAACCAAATCCCGAATGATGTATCATCTGACGGAAGGCTCGAACTCATTACCGAAATCCTTCATGGTTATGCTTTAGCTAATACCGAAAGTAATGATTGGGAAAATGAGTTTATGTATTGGTATGATTCATATTCATACAGTAAGCATAATTACGAATGGACTTATACCGGGACACTTGGATTAATAGATTAAAAATGTTTCGTACCCTCACTTACCTCCTCATAGCCCTGTTTGTATTGGGTTGCTTTGCCAATTTCGCCCAAAACGATTATGGTATGATGCTTGTTGCAGCATCGTTATTGATGTTTAGCGTTTCCTTAATTTTAGAACAAATTATATCAGCCATTGTCAAATTTCGGAAAACTCGCAAAATTCGAGGGGCATTCAATTTTGGGCAAACCGTTTTGGCTGTATCGTTATGGGGCTTGGGAGGCAAACTGCTATGGTGGCCTTTATCCGCAGTTTTTATGGTGAGCGGCCTTTTTTTGCTTACAGGAATGTATGCCGGAATAGCTGTAATCTCTTTAATAAAACTCATCAAAGGCGACCGACTAAACCGTGGGCTGCGTTTTTTAGCTTCATCCTCGGCAGTATTAATGCTCATTGGTATTGTTACCAAACTCCAACATTGGCCTATGAGTGCAGAATTTCGTATTTTAGGGCTTGGTTTAACGGTTGCTACTATAGTCTATTTCTTTGCCGTTAAATTTTATTTGCCCCAAGAAAAGAAAAACGAATGGAATTTCTATCAATCTATCCCGGGCATATTGCCATACCTTTTTACTGCTTTTGTAATTATCTCCATTCATTTTTGGGGATGGCGTGCGGGCTTTCTCCCCGGAATATATTCAATTGAAAAACCTGCTACTTGGAGGGCTCTCGATGATGCTGAATCTACCTCGGAAAACGTCTCACGGTTAGGCATATACAACAATAATTTACAAACTTTTTGGGATATTCAAAATAATATCTTTTGGGATATTCCCGTTGATGACAGTACTACTATTCAACTTCGTGGGCAATTCAAAACCTCACCAGCAGACACAGTTAAGAATTTGAATATCCAGCTGTAATTGATAAATATAGAGTATGCTCCTATTCCCCAACGCTAAAATTAACATTGGCTTATTTATCACCGAAAAGCGACCTGATGGATACCACAATATTGAAAGTGTATTTTATCCCGCTCCTGTAAAAGATGCCTTGGAGGCCGTAATAGATTTAACTATTCCCGATGGTGAAATACAGTTTATGACCAGCGGAAACGAAATCCCGGGTGATGCAACCAATAATCTATGCCTTAAAGTTCATCGCGAAATAAGTAAGCACTACCCCTTACCCGGAATCAAGGCTCAACTTCATAAACTTATTCCAACTGGGGCAGGATTAGGTGGCGGTTCTGCCGATGCTGCATTTTTCATTAACCTGCTCAATAGTCTTTGTCAATTAAACATTTCCCAATCCAGACGCGAAGAAATCGCAGCACAAATTGGCAGCGATTGCAGTTTCTTTATTCAAAACAAACCTGCTTTTTGCTACGGCAGAGGTGAACTTTCTAAGCCGATAACCCTAATAAATCTCAAACATCTTTTCCTTGTGACGATTTATCCAAACATTCATATAAGCACACAAGAAGCTTACACCGGAGTGGTGCCAACTAAACCTGAATTTGATTTACAAACATTAAACGAATTACCTCTTCGGGAATGGAAAGGTGTTGTGAAAAATGATTTCGAAGATTCTCTTTTCCCCAAGTATCCTAAATTGGCTATGTTGAAAGATGAGTTGTATCAATCAGGAGCGGTTTACGCAGCTATGAGCGGAAGCGGCTCCACAGTATATGGTTTATTTGAATCGAAAACCGTTTTAGTAAATAGTTTGCAATCTGAAAACATAATTTACAATGGTTTGATGGAATAGATTGAGGCTGGAAAGTTTACCCAATCACCACTTCCTTAATAAAATCTTCCCCTATTTCTGTATTCATCAGCGAAATGATTCTTTCTTTTTCGAACTGCATTTCGCTTCGCAAAGCCGCCGAACTTAAACTTATATATAGCTTGTGTTTTACTACTTTTACATCCGTAGTTTTTTGCGAAACAAACGGCCCCATCACTTTTTCCCACACTTCTATTACCCGGTTTTCCTTAAATTTTTCGGTAAGCCCGTAATGTTTCATTAAAGCATCTAAAACTTCTTTAACACTAGATTGCGACATAAGCGAAAATAGTAGAAAAGCAATTGCAAAAACAAAATTCCAAATAAAAAACCAAAAATGAATCATTTTGAAAACAGTGTATCAATTGTAACCGGAGCGGCATCGGGCATTGGTCGCCAATTGGCCGTTCAGCTTTGCCAGAAAGATAGCTATGTTATAGCTAATGACATTAATGATGGTGGCTTATCTGAAACTAAATCTCTGGCCAATGGAAAAATAGAAACCCATCATTTAGATGTGTCGAAGCCCGATGAAATTGCAGCTTTTGCTCAGGAGATAGTACAGAGATTCAAAATAGAAAAGTTATTCATATTCAATAATGCAGGTGTGGCTTTGTCGTCAGGTAATTTTCATGAAACACCTATTGAGGATTTTGAATGGCTGCTAAACATTAATCTTTGGGGGGTGGTGCGAATGACAAAAGCATTTCTCCCAACCATGATTAAACGAAATAGTGGACACATTATCAACATTTCCAGTGTGTTTGGTTTAGCGGGAATCCAGCAGCAATCGGCCTATTGTACAGCAAAATTTGGAGTACGAGGTTTTACCGAATCACTTAGAATGGAACTTCAGGACACAAATATTGGGGTTACCTGTGTGCATCCAGGAGGCATCAAAACCAACATTGCCCGAAACTCCAAAATGTCAGGAAATCGGGTAACTCAGGAAATATTTGATGAAGGAATTAAGAATTTTGATGAAATAGCTCGCACATCAGCAGAAGAAGCTGCCCAGCAAATCCTTAATGCAGTTGAACGCCGCAAAACCCGCTTGGTTATTGGTATTGATGGCAAATTATTAGACTCTGTTACCCGCCTTTTCCCAACAGGCTACACCAAAATGATAAAAGGGCAAATGGATAAAAAGCTTGGAGACAGGTTTAAGATTAATACTTAGAACCTTCTAGCTTAATAATTGAAATAGTAAAGAATGAATTATTGAACCTTTGTTTCGAGGCTGATGTATTTAACACTATCTATTTCAGCACCTGCTAAATCACCGAGTTTCTTTTTCACCAAACTGCGATTGTTGTAAGCAACGGCAAAGCTGGGGTCGAGTTCAATGGCTTTGCTAAAATCAGCTAAAGCACCTTTCAAATCGTTTAATTTTCGTTTTGCACTACCTCGGTTATTGTAGGCAATTAAACACTTGGGGTCACAACTTATAGCTTTATTAAATGCTTCTATCGCACCTTCCAAATCACCATTTTTACGTTTCAACGTGCCAAAATTAATGTAAATTTCGGCTGATTTTGGATTAATTGCTAAGGCTTTAGCTATATCTTCCATACCTCCCGTTATGTCTTTTAGGTCACCTTTGACAATAGCTCTGTTATTGTAGGCTTCCGCCATTTTGGGGTCAAGTGCTATTGCTTTATCATAGTCTGCAATTGCCCCAACATAGTTCCCGGAATTGCGTTTTGCATAGCCTCTGTTACAAAAGGCAATGGCGTATGTGGAATCTAATTCAATTGCTCTACTGTAGTCTGCAATGGCTTCTTCATACAACCCATTCGCTACTTTTTCATCGCCCAAAGCCGCCGCCTGCACCCAATATGGCTTTTCCTCGCCTTTACGGTTTTCGCAAGCAGAAAGCCCCATTACCAACAATAGGAGTGTTAGCTTTTGAGCGAATTTCATTTATTCATTTGAAAAGAATTGCCAAATATATAAAGAATTATTGATTTTGATACTGTATAATAAGTAATTACATTATTATATATTTTGTATTCAGGGTTTTTAGATGCTGCAAACAACAACCGCTAAAAAAATGAAAGTTGGCTGTTGAGCTTCTGTCAATGGCTAATGTCTAACTTCAAACTTTTAGTTTGTTTCTAAAATCTTCAACAGCTCATCCACTTTGGGGGAGATGATTATTTCGGTGCGTCGGTTTTTCTGGCGAGCTTCAGGTGTGTTGGCTTTCTCCACAGGAAGATATTCGCTTCGCCCGGCAGCGGTAACTTGATTGGGTTTTAGTTTGCTATCGGTTAGGATTAGTTTCGTGATGGCAGTAGCCCGCATTACGCTTAAATCCCAATTGTCCTTTACTTGATTGCTTCCGCTGAATGCTACATTATCGGTATGGCCTTCCACCATAATGTTTATTCCGGCCTGGGTTTCTAATGCTTTTGAAAGTTTCTTCAAAGCATCCTGACCTTTTGCATCCACAATCCAACTTCCACTCTGAAACAGGAGTTTCTCATCCACCGATACATATACTTTTCCATTGCGTTGCTCTACGGTTAAGCCACTGTTTTTGAAACCAATTAAGGCATCGGCGATGTGTTGCTTTAGGGCTTTCACAGCAGAATCTTTTCTGTAAATGATGGATTCGAGTTCGTTGGTGCGTTTTTCTCTTTGCTTGAGGTCTATTTGAGCTTTGTGTAAATCCTGCTCTTTCTTCTCAATTTCGGCACTCATTTTCCGAAGCATGGTTTCTTGCTCTACTAAAGCTGTTTGCGATTTGTGAAACAGTTCAGCCAGTTTCTTTTTGTCGGCTTCGCTACCGCTTTCCATCATTTTTTGGCGTTCGAGCAATAAGTCGTGTTCGCTATCGAGGGCAGAATACTTATTTTTCAGTTGCCTTAAATTTTCGCCGCTTATGGCCGAATCTGAAATTAAAGTACTCTTTTCTTTGCTTAGCTTGTCTATATTGGCTTGCCGCTCGTTTGATAACACGGAAAGGCTATCGGCTTCTTTCTTGGTTTGAGCCAAATTTGTTTCGCATTGTTGCTGTTCCGATAGTGTTTCCTTGTATTGCTTAGTTGAAACGCAGGATGAGATAAATATGGCAACGGTAAGTATAACAGGAGCTTTTGTGAATTTCATTTTAATTATATTGGGTAAAATTAGTTGGAGCGGTTTGCTGATTCTGCTCAAAAATTCTAATTTGTAAACAGCAGGTTATTCAAAACAGTGGTTAAAATGTGGTACAAAAAACTGAGCAATTTCCAATAGCTTTGCCGAAATATGTATTCCGTAGCAATCATTGGCTTTCTGGGTTGTTTTATTGTAGCTCTTTCGTTTGGGTTGTGGTTAAAATCGCGAAACCACCGGCAAGTTCAGGCTGAATTTGAAGCACTAAAAGCTGAACTTTCCAAATCAGTTAATGTTCAGGAGCAGCTTCAGCAATTAGAGACGGAGAAACAGAAGTTTGAGCAAAAGAATAAAAAGCTGTGGAAAATGAGCGAAACTGTTCACAAGGAAAAGGCAAAGGTGGACACACTGAACGAGAATTTGCAATTAGAAAAAGATAAACTTGAAGCGGATAAGAAAAAACTGGACGAGAAGGTGAAAAAGCTTTGGCAAACTTCGACCTCGATTCATAAGGAAAAGGAACGGATTAATGAATTGAAGAATGAAATAGAGGAAAAGCACCAGAGTATTATGGATAGTGTGAATTATGCTCAGCGGATTCAAGCTGCGATTTTGCCCACGCAAGAAGAAATTAAAATGGCTCTGCCACATTCGTTTGTTTTATTTAAACCCCGTGATATTGTGAGCGGTGATTTCTACTGGTTTTCGCATTTCGATAGTTATACGGTTATAGCGTGCTGCGACTGCACAGGGCATGGGGTTCCGGGTGCTTTTATGAGTATGATTGGTAATACGCTGCTTAACCAGATTGTGAACGAAAATGGGATTAGTGATGCTTCTCAAATTCTATTTCAGTTGGATTTAGAGATTAATCAGGCTTTGAAACAAAGTTCGGAATCAGACGAGTCGGGCAACAACTATAATAAGGCTAACGATGGCATGGATGTGGGGTTATGTGTAATAACCAACCACCCTGATGGCAACAAGACGCTTAATTATGCTGGGGCAAATCGTCCTTTGTATTTTATTTCGGGCGGAGAGTTTACCGAACAGAAGGCCACGGTGGCGGGTATTGGCGGAATTAACTATGGGAATGGAGAAAAGTCATATTTACAGTATCGCATACCCTTACTGCCTGGCGACACCTTTTATATTTCATCGGATGGGTATGCCGACCAATTTAGCGAGCTAAACCAAAAGTTAATGACGAAGCGGTTTAAGGAAGAATTACGCAATATTCAGCATCTGAACATGGATGAGCAATGCACTTACTTAGGAAACTACCTTGATACTTGGAAAGGTAAATCACGACAAATGGATGACGTGTGCGTGATTGGGATAAGAGTTTAAGGCAAATTATATCCCTGCTAATTCATAAGCTCAGGCAGCATCATGGTGAATTCAGGAATCTGAATCACCATAATTTCTTCATCGAAAAGCCGCACAAACTGATAATTTCCGTGCATTTTACCAATGCCGGTTCTTAGGTTGCAACCGCTTTCATATACATAACTGTTACCGGGATCAATTACAGGCTGCTGCCCAACTACTCCTTCGCCCTTTACTTCACTCTTTGAATTGTTGCTATCGAAAATAAACCAGTGTCGTCGCAGCAATTGCACCGCAAAATCGTTAGTATTTACAATTTCAATTTTATAGGAAAAGAAGTAATGTGAGAGCTTCGGATTGGAATAGTTTTTCTCAAACTTTGTTTTCACCGAAACCTTTATCCCTGAAGAAACTTGAGTAACCATTGGCCAAAAGTATTGAAATTGTTGATAGTCTATAATTTATCTACAATTTTTAGATAAACGGTTATTGACTTATAGTAGTATTAATCTCCATACTGCCCGATAGCACCTTGTGAACCGGGCAAAGATTAGCAATTTGCAAGAGGCGTTCTGTTTGCTCAGATGTCAGGTTTCCGGTGAGTTCAATTCTACGATTTAGCACCGACTTTTTCTCGGCATCGTTGGGCTCAAGCGTAACTTCTACATTTAAACTTTCTAATGGCCATGCTTTGCGGTCGGCATACATTCGTAAGGTGATAGAAGTGCATGCAGCAAGCGAAGCACATAATAATTCCTTGGGAGCAAAGCCTTTGTTTGAGCCTCCTGCCTCAATGGATTCATCGGATGTGAGTTCTAAATGACGAGCCTTAATTTTAGTTTCGTAATGGTTTCTGTCGAGGTAAGCAGTAGCAGTTTCCATAGTTTAAGCTCTTGGGGTAATGGTTCTTTGCTCGATACGTTTTTCGTAATTTACCCCTTCGAAAATACGCTGTACGAATATTCCGGGTGTATGAATTTGGTCGGGGTCAAGTTCTCCGGCAGGAACAAGATGTTCTACTTCAGCAATGGTTATTTTTCCGGCCATTGCCATCATTGGGTTAAAGTTACGGGCTGTGGCTTTAAAAATCAAATTACCCATTGTATCGCCTTTCCAGGCTTTCACGATAGCAAAATCGGCTTTGAGCCAACTTTCTAAAATGTATTTCTTCCCATCAAATTCTCTCACTTCTTTGCCTTCAGCCACCTCGGTTCCATATCCCGCTGGAGTAAAAAATGCAGGGATACCCGCTCCTCCTGCTCTCAGTCGTTCGGCTAATGTGCCTTGAGGGATTAAATCCACTTCCAACTCGCCGCTAAGTAACTGACGCTCAAACTCAGCATTTTCACCTACATAAGATGAAATCATTTTCTTTATTTGATGCCCTTTGAGCAATAGCCCCAATCCAAAATCATCAACTCCGGCATTGTTTGAAATGCAGGTTAAATTGCTAATTCCTTTTGCTACTAAGGCAGCAATGCAGTTTTCGGGAATTCCGCAAAGCCCGAACCCACCCAGCATAAGGGTTGTTCCGCTTTCAATATCTTTAATTGCCTCGGTGGCGTTTTTTATGGTTTTGTTCATTGGTTATCTCAATTCTAATTACCCTCT
>CANJNG010000007.1 GCA_947475205.1 Bacteroidota bacterium | reverse complement strand
TCATTAATACTAATCATGCTTTACCCGTTGTTTCACTGGGTTCAGATGAGTACCAAAGCAGCCTATTTGGTGGAGGTCAGGAAATAAGAACTTCCATTGAACTGTTTGGGAAAAACCAACAACAAATGGATGAAGGCGATGGTGATATGGAAAGCCACGGTAATGATAGTTGGGCTTTCGACCAAAAAGGTATGCACTTTAAAAGCCGTGACAGTTATGGTTACGATAACGATATTGATTATCCGCTTTTTCGCTCAACACCACGAAACGATTACAAACTAATCATTTTCAAAAATGCGGGTAACGACAACTATCCCGGATATGCCGGAGGTAGCCCGGTTTGGTTTAACGATTACACCGGACAACCTCTACCCGGCTGTCATCTGCGTGATGCCTTTTCGCAAACACTTTCTATGAAAGGATGTGATTTAGATGAACGCAGCTATGAACCATGCGTTATCTATATAAATGGCCAATATTGGGGATTGTATGAAATGCGTGAACGGGTGGACGAAGATTTTGCCAAAGAATATTACGGTACTGGCGAATCAAAAGTGGACAGACTTTCCTATTGGGGAGTTTTAACTATCGAAAACGGTTCCGATACAGCTTGGACAGCACTACATAGCTACGTTATGGCCAATAATATGGCTGTTGCAGCAAACTATCAACACGTTACAGACCGAATGGATGTATTGAGTCTGATTGACTATTTTGTCTTCAATACCTTTACTATGAATGGCGACTGGCTCAACTGGAATACACAGTGGTGGAGAGGCAGGGGCGGCGATAGCTTCAAATGGCGGTATCATCTTTGGGATATGGACAACACCTTTGCATTGGGGCAAGATTACACAGGACTTGGAAGTATGGATTGCAACGTGGAAACAGTTTGCACCGCTCAGGATTTATTCAACGGACAACCCGGAATAGAACACACCGATTTCTATAAAAAGCTGTTAGATAATCCCGATTTCTCTGATTTATACGCAAACCGCTATGCCGACCTTTTCAATACGGTGTTGAATTTAGATACAATGCTTCACCATTTGGATAGTCTTGTTGCTCTAATTTCTCCCGAAATGCCTCAGCAAATTGCTCGTTGGGGAGGTTCAATTCCCGAATGGCAAGCAAATCTGGACTTCTTGCGGCAAACAATTATCTGCCGACACAATGTAATTCAGCAACAGGTGGTAGATTGTTTGGAACTTACAGGCCCATATAGCCTAACCGTTTTTATAGATCCTCCGCAAGCCGGAAAAGTGAAAATAAATACCATTAGTCCCAACAGCTTCCCTTGGACGGGTGAATATTTTGGGGATGTGCAGATTAGACTCGAAGCACAACCCAATACCGGATGGAGTTTTGTAAATTATCTCAGCTATCATAGCACCTTTGCTCCTAGCCAATTTAGCGACACGGTTACATTCCCTCTCACCCAAAACGACACAATTATTCTCACCTTCAAAGACTTTGTGCAGGTGCAGGGGATTAATGATGCCGAAAGCTATAGTGGTTTTTCGCTATTCCCAAATCCGGCAGATAATGTGCTGAACATTCTTTCAACAAATATTCAGGAATTCATGGTGCAGATTTTTAACCTTTCGGGAAATTTAGTTATGGAAAAGAAGAATTTGATTTCCGAAAGAAACAAATTAGACATTTCTGG
Source organism: Bacteroidota bacterium (assembly GCA_947475205.1). Classification (GTDB taxonomy): domain Bacteria; phylum Bacteroidota; class Bacteroidia; order JAIBAJ01; family JAIBAJ01; genus JAIBAJ01. The sequence goes on along the minus strand of CANJNG010000007.1, from coordinate 49,583 downwards.
TTTAGCAAATGGGCTGTATTTTGTTTGCCTTTCACCCAAAAATGGCCGAATGAGTATGCAAAAATTGGTTAGAAACTAAAAGGCAATTTTTGGGCGTTCGTTCTATTTTGGGTTGATGGATTAATGCCCCTGTTCAGTTAGCCAACGCTCTGCATCCAATGCAGCCATACATCCACTTCCGGCTGCTGTAACCGCCTGACGATAGATTTTATCTTGTGCATCGCCTGCAGCAAACACTCCCGGAATATTGGTATTAGTGCTTCCCAGAACAGTTTTGATATAGCCTGTTTCATCCAAATCAAGCCAGTCTTTGAATATATCGGTATTGGGTTTATGACCTATCGCCACAAAGAAACCCGTAACGTCCAAAGTGTAAGTTTTGTCGGTTTTATTATCCCTAACAACTACTCCGTTAACGGTTTGTTCCCCCACAATTTCAAGCGTATCGTGATTAAAGAGAACTTCAATATTCGGAGTATTAAAAACCCGATGCTGCATAGCTTTCGAAGCTCTCAATTCATCTTTACGCACAAGCATGGTAACCTTTGTGCAAAGTTTAGCTAAGTAGGACGCTTCTTCGGCAGCTGTATCGCCACCGCCAACAATGGCTACATTTTGTCCTTTATAGAAAAAGCCATCGCATACTGCACATGCTGAAACGCCATATCCATTAAACGTTTGTTCGGATGGCAAACCCAACCATTTGGCCGAAGCACCTGTGGAGATTATCACCGTGTCGGCAGTAATGTCATATTTATCATCCACAGTTACAGTGAACGGGCGTTTCGAAAAATCAACCTTTGAGGCCAATTGGTAACGAATATCGGTGCCAAAACGGAGGGCCTGTTTGCGGAAATCTTCCATCATTTCAGGGCCTTGTGTGCCTTCGGGGTATCCGGGATAGTTTTCTACTTCGGTAGTGATGGTAAGTTGTCCACCGGGTTGAAGTCCGGTGAGCATAATGGGTTTTAAATCGGCACGGGCAGCATATATAGCGGCAGTGTATCCGGCAGGGCCGCTACCAATTATTAGGCAAGAGGTGTGAGTGTTCATTATAAATTAAATTTCGAAAAATTGAGGGGACAAAAGTATTCGTTGAAACCGATTGTCGGTTTGGTGTTTATAAAAACAAACAAACAAAGGGAATTGTTTTACCCCTCTGCTTCAACTTAGCATTCCTAAGCACTAATTTCGCCTGTTTACTAATCCTCTGTTTCGGAAAAATTCCTTCACAAAAACAGCCCTAGGTAAAAAAATGGCCCCAAACCGATTGCATAAACGCTTGAACTTATATCCCGAAGAGGATTTGTTTAAGATACTTTCCACGGTGTGATATTCTGTAATATTGCCAAATTTTCAATCTCAGTGTATTCCCCTGTTCAATTAGCTGTTGAATTTGCTAAATATTATGTAACCAGTGTAAATCTTCACGGGATTCACTCACCATTTGTTTATGCCCTTACCGAGCAGGTAATTTATAATTCAGGCCACTATTATTCGTATAAGACCATTGAAAATCTTAGAAGCCAATTATTGGAGGACAACAGAGAAATTGATATTTTGGACTTAGGAGCGGGTTCCAAGTTTGGAAACACTAAAAAGAAGCGAATTAGTGCTATTGCTAAAAATGCCGCTAAGCCTGTTAAGTTTGGCCAACTTATTTTTCGGCTATGCGATTATCTCCACCCCAAAACAGTTTTAGAACTGGGTACATCGCTGGGGTTAACCACTGCCTATTTAGCTGCAGCCAATTCAGAAAGCAAAATTTACAGCCTCGAAGGTTGCCCCGAAACAGCTAAAACAGCTGCCGATAATTTCAAGAAACTAAACCTGAAAAACATTCAGCAGATAGTGGGCAATTTCGATGACACTTTGCCCCAGCTCATTCCGGATTTGCCTCAAATAGATTTAGCTTTCTTTGATGGCAACCATCGCTACAAACCTACGATGGAGTATTTCCATTCCTGCCTACCCAAAGCCACGAATGATTCACTATTTATTTTTGACGACATTCATTGGAGCCAAGAAATGGAACAAGCTTGGGAGGAAATAAAAGCTCATCCATCGGTTAGCTTAACCATTGACTTGTTCTTTATAGGTTTGGTGTTTTTTAAGAAAGGGCGGGAGAAAGAGCATTTTGTGATACGATTTTGATTGAACTATGAATAGCACTCCTCTTAACGTAGATGGATATATTGGTAGCTTTCCAGAGGAAGTGCAGAAATTGCTGCAACTAATCAGAGCCACTATAAAAGAAGCTGCACCTGATGCTTTAGAAGTTATTAGTTACAAAATGCCTGCCTACAAACAAAACGGCATGTTGGTTTATTTTGCCGGATATAAAAACCATATCGGGTTTTATGCCGCTCCCACCGGCCATTCACAGTTTAGTGCGGAATTAGCCAAATACAAACAAGGAAAAGGGTCGGTTCAGTTTCCCATTAATGAACCCTTACCGGTGGAATTAATTGCCCGAATTGTGAAATTTAGAGTGGAAGAAAACAAGAAAAAGTGAAAGAAACCGTAACAACAGAACGCATCATACTGGGAATAGACCCCGGCACAACCATTATGGGGTTTGGAATCATTAAAGTTACCGGCAACAAAATGACTTTGGTACTGATGGGTGATTTGCAACTCAATAAATTCGACGATCACTTTGTTCGGTTAAAGAAAATATTCGACCGCACTGTGTCACTTATCGATGAGTTTCATCCTGATGAGTTGGCTGTTGAGGCTCCCTTTTTTGGAAAGAATGTTCAAAGTATGCTAAAATTGGGCAGAGCACAGGGAACAGCTATTGCAGCAGCTCTGAGTCGAGAGATTCCCATATTTGAATACGAGCCCCGCAAGATAAAACAAAGCATTACCGGAAGTGGAAGTGCAAGCAAAGAACAAGTAGCGGCCATGCTAGCCAATTTGCTGAACTTTAAAGAAATTCCTAAAAACTTGGATGCTACAGATGGAGTAGCAGCCGCCGTTTGTCATTTCTTTCAAAACAAAATTAATACCGGCACTAAAGGCTATAGTGGCTGGAAATCATTTTTGAGCGATAACCCTGATAGGGTATCGGGGAAGTGATAAGATTAAATATGAATTTTTGCCATAATTGAAAGTGGCAAATTCCTTATTTGTATTTCCGTCTCCGAATAATAGACCACATCAAAATCAGTCCCAGTCCACCGGCTACAAACAAGCCCATTGCACTCAGCCATGGAATACCGTATTGCAGTTTGGCTTCTGGCGGAAAATCAGCAGTGGTAATAATGGCCGAACCAATGATAAGTGAACAAATAATAAGGGTGATGGAAATGCGGTTGGTGAGGCTGTCGAGTTTCTTGAGAAGATAGCCATAGCCTTGAAGTTCCACTTCAAAGTGCATTTTCCCTTTTTGTATTTTCTGGAAAACGGCTCGTGCTTCACCCGGAAAAGTGTTTAAAAACCCTGATAACCTGTTTACCTGAAATGTGGCTTCCTGCAAAAGGTTTTCTGGCTTAAATTTATCCTTCACCATTCGCTCCCCATAAGGCTCAATGAAGGCGTAGGTGTTAAAGTTGGGGTGAACCGTTTTACCAATTCCTTCCAAAATAGCCATTGCCCTAAAAATCAAAAATACACTCGGCGGAATGGTTATCTGATAGTCATACATCAGCTTTTGCAGGCGAAGTGTGAAATCGGCAATGCTGCTTTCGCTAATGTCGAGATAGGCAAAGTCTTCAATAATCTCGCTCACATCATACTCAAACGCCCTCATATCGTTTATTTCATCACGAATGGCCAGTTTGCGAAGGTTTATTGCCATTTCGCGGGAATCTTTCTGAGCCATACTGATAAACACACCGGCAAACGATTTCTTGTCTTTGGGTTGCAGTTGCCCCACCATTCCAAAGTCAATCAGGCAGACTGTGCCATCTTGTTTTATGATAATATTTCCGGGGTGTGGGTCTGCATGGAAATAGCCGTGTTCGAATATCTGGGTGAGATAAATATCCATCCCATTCTCAGCAATCTTTTCCGGATTCAGGCCCCATTCCACAAGCTGCTTCATATCCGTAATCTTGCAGCCTTTGGCAAATTCTATAATCAATACCTTGTCGGTGCTGATATGGCGATATGCGGCCGGAACGTAGAAGGTTTTATTGTCTTTATAGAAATTACGGAAACGGTCGATGTTTCGGGCTTCGTTTCTATAGTCCAACTCCTTCATCATACTCTTGCTGAAGGTTTCCACCATTTCCTGAGCGTTATTCATTCCCTGCTTTTTCAGGTAACGATCGGCCCGGCGAACGATGTCGGCAAGGATGGTTAAATCGCGGTCAATAGTATCGTAAATGTCGGGGCGTTGCACCTTCACCACCACCTCGTCGCCATTTTTGAGCCGAGCACGATACACTTGACCAATACTGGCCGAGGCTAAAGGTTTGGTGTTAAAATCATCGAAGTTCTCCTCAATGGGAGCCCCCATTTCTTTCTCAATAATGGCTTTGGCTTCTTCCCAAGGAAAAGTAGAAACACGGTCTTGCAGCTTCACTAATTCCTTAATCAAGCCTTCGGGAACCAAATCGGGGCGGTTGCTTAAAACCTGAGCCAGCTTTACGAAAGTAGGCCCCAACTCTTCGGCCGCAAAACGTATCCGTTCGTAGCGACTATACTCAAAAACCGGCTTTTCGTCCCGCAACCAAGTTACTCGGCGATTCTCGGTAACAAAGTTCCGAAGGGTGCTGTTCACCACAATGTCTTCAAAGCCGTATTTTACTAATACGCCAATGATTTCATTGATTCGGCCTATGTTTTTTATGGAGAATAGCACGTTCTAATTTTAATTATTAATTTTCTTCAGGTCTTTTAGAAAGTTAATTACGTTTAACCAATAGTCGCCGGAGTTGGGGTTAGCTTTCGTTAGCGATTTTGAACCATGTTTACCGCCCTTTCCGGGAGAGAAAATGATTTTCTTGGCAGAAACTACACCGCTCATCAGCTCGGCTAAGTAGGAGTCTTCATCAGCCGAACAAACTGCTAAAATAGGTTTACTAAATCCAGTAATTGTCTTCTGAACGTTCATTTTATCGCCAAAATATTCGCCGGGGCTAAAGGCCATAACGGCTTGCACCTTGTTGTCGTCCTTCGCCACAATCAAAGCTAAGGAAGCCGAAAACGAACTTCCAAGCAAAATAACGGGTTTGCGACTTTTGCCTTGTGCATAATTTATTGCCCCAATTATATCGGGAACAGCATCTAAATATTCTTGCGATCTGCCGAAGTTTTTAGCCCGCATTGCCGTTTCGTTCGTTACGCCATTCCCTTCGTTTCCGCTTCTTAAATCTATGGCCAAGCAATTGTAATTTAGTTTATTTAAACGGGAAGCAATTTCCCGGTATTCGCCGCGACTGCTCCGAGCCTGATGCAGCAAAATTATGTATTGTGCATTTTTATCTACCACGTAATCATCGGCTGTAACCTGCAATTGGTCTGCCGCATTAAATGTAATTTGCTTTGCTACCTGTGCTTTTGCTATGCCTGTCGTTGCTATGAAAAACGCTATCACTCCCCAATATTTCATTCGGCGAAAGTAAGCACTGGAAAATATTTTGAATACTGAAATTTGAATTTGTTGATACCAATGATATTGGGGGGTGATTTAAAAATAAGGATACCTTAGCGTAAGTTATGGATTAACGAAATAGTTAATCGCAGCATTTTAAATTTCACATAGCCAATATCTTTGAAATTCGGATAATTTCTTCGTCAACGCTGGGGTCAATGTGTATGGCTCGATCGAAGTTTGTGTATAGGATTTTATCGTTTACTAAGCCTACCATTACGCCCGATTTACTGTTGAGCAGGGCTTCTACGGCTCCCACGCCTAAGCGGCTCGAAAGTATTCTATCGAAACAAGAGGGCGAACCGCCACGTTGGGTATGCCCTAGAATGGCCATCTTGGGGTCGTATTGTGGGAACTTCTTTTTAATTTCTTCTACTATTTCATGGAGGCTTTTATTGCTTTTTCCGCCTTCGGCTACCACAATCATGCTGCTGCTTTTCTGGTTTTTTTCGCCTTTGGCTATAATAGCTATGAGTTCTTCTACCGTTATGGGTTGCTCGGGTATCATCATGGCTTCGGCTCCGGCGGCAATAGCTGCCCTGATGGCAATAGCTCCCGAATTTCGGCCCATTACTTCGATAAAGAACAAGCGGTTGTGGGCCGAGGCGGTATCTCTTATTTTGTCAATGGCTTCCACGGCGGTGTTGGTAGCGGTGTCGAAACCAATGGTGTAATCGGTGCCGAAGAGGTCGTTGTCAATTGTTCCGGGCACGCCAACAAAGGGTATATTGTAGTCTTTCATAAACTCCCAAGCTCCGGTAAATGTGCCATCGCCACCAATGGCTACTATGGCATCAATTTCGTTTTTTACTAAATTGTCGTAGGCTTTTTTGCGGCCTTCGGGGGTTTTGAATTCCTCGCAGCGGGCGGTTTTCAAGATGGTGCCTCCCCGCTGAATTATGTTGCTTACCGAGCGGCTGTTTAATTTCTCGAACTCATCGTCAATCATTCCCTGATAGCCCCGGCAGATACCGGTTACTTTTTTATCGTAGAACAAGGCCGTTCGAACCACTGCCCGTATGCAGGCATTCATGCCGGGGGCATCGCCTCCGCTGGTAAACACGCCAATGCGTTTTATTTCGTTTTTGGTTTTCATTTATGAGGCAAAGATAGGGGGTAGGGTAGGTTGGGGGACGAAATTTTGAAACCCTACCACGGCTAAACTATTTTTTCAATCTTGGATTGTAAATCGGGAATATCTACCGAAATAATTTCCCAGATTAAGGGCAAGGATATTCCCATATAATCGTGTACTACCCTGTTTCGTAGACCACGAATGGCGAACCAATCAATTTGTGGGTGCTGCTCCTTTTCTTCATCCGACATCCGGTTGACGGCTTCGCCTATAATTTGTAGGTTGCGTATTACGGCATCAATAGTTTTATCATCGCTGGCAAAGGCGGCATAATTTAAACCTGTTGTGTAGGTCTTTATTTTGATGCACGATTCTAATACATCGAGCAGAAGTTGTTCTTGGCTTCTTTTGGCCATTACATCATAATTAAATCGCCTTCGATATAGGGCCACATCCGGGGCTTAATAGCATCTTTTGGCACTAAATCTATTTTCTTTTTCAGTAACTGTTCAATTTCATCGGCAAGGTTTACAACCTTTAGGCCAATGGGACCTTGGAATTCTACCATTACATCCACATCGCTTTGGGGGGTAAAGTCGTTGCGGGTGGCCGAACCAAATATTCCTAACGATTTGAGGGGATATTTAGCAAACAGTTCTGCCTTGTGAAGTTTAAGCTTTGCTATTATTTGCCGGCCTTCGGGAGTCATGGTGTGGTTTTAGGATTGCAAATTTAGGGATAAAGTAATAAGTAGGGGGTATTAAGTAATAGGTGGGATGTATTAGGTATTAAGTATTCATCCGGCGGCAGTTGGGCGACCACAAGGGTACTATCCTACGAAATTAATAAAGGGGGCAGGGCGGCGGAATTGAACCACCGCTCCGGTTGAGCTGAATATTGTCAAGTTTGACTACTCCCGTGCCTTCCGTTATTGATGGACACCAAAAACTAACAAACATCAAGAACGGCCCTACCCCCCTTTTGCCCAGCCGACGGGCAAAAATAAAAATTTTTAGAAATGAGAAGAGAGTAATGGGTAGTGATAACACTGCGGCGGTAGCCTCTCAATACTCAATACTCATTACTCAATACTCTATACTCTGTATTTTCTTCTTCCGGCCCGGTGTGCCTTGCGAAATCACTACATCGAAGCCCCAATTGCCGAGTTCGTCGGGGTTTTGGTCGTAGATGTTTAAAAGTTGGTTTCGCACCAGGGTTATAAAGTTATAGCAGGTGCCGGCTATGAGTGCTGTTTGACCTTTGGCATAACCAATCAGTTTTTGCATTTCATTGTTTTTAGCTTCCCTTTCTTTGCTTTTTTTTTCGGCAAGGTTGAATATAGTGTTGGCTTCGGTGGTTTTGAGGGCAAACTCAGCCATATCTACCTTGCCTATCAAGGGGCTTGCAATGCCTTCTTTTATATGCCGGGCAATAATGGCGGCGGCTAATTCAAGCAAATCGGCAGTGCTATAGCCGGTAATGGAAATTTTAACCGTGCGGCGGCCCTTGGTTTGGCCAACTTTTACATTGAAACCCCACACCTTTAATTGCATTGGGCTTATAGTATAGGTATGAAACAAAAACCCGCGAACTTTTGTAATCAGCACTTTGAGCGTGCCATGGCATTGCAAATTTTGGCCGGGGGCAGTGCCTAATAAGTGGAAACATTTTCCATACAGGGCCTTCGATTGCTTGTCGCTTTGATAAATCTCATTTTTCAGGGTAGCTATTCGCTCCAGGGTATCGGCCATTGCCAGAAAGTCTAAATCGTTGACAATGGGGCTATTGGGTGCCAGCGATTCGTTCTGCTTCAGGATTCGCTCCACCAGCTTAATGGTTTTATCGGCATTTCTGAAAGGAATATTCACACGGATGTATTGCATTTTTATGAAAATGTAGATTTAAGTTTGAAAAACCCAAAGCAAACTATCAAAATTTTACTCGCCATTAAATTGGATGTTGCTTAAACTGCCACAAAATTAAACATTAATCTTAAATAATTAATACATACTATACATTTTTTAAGCTATATTTAATAGGTTTTAGTTAAGATTAAGTATTTTTAGAAGTAATTATCTAATTAATATTACAAACTTAGTATTAATTAATTAAAACTATTAATTAAATAGGTTATATCTTATTAATTGTTATTGCAAATTGTTAAGTATGTATTAATTATATGATAATTTATACTATTAATATAGTAGTTACTGCTATTTAATTTTAATTCGTTAGTATTTAATTTAGAATATGATTAATTAAATGATTAGTTTGTGTTAATTAAATTATAGTATGGAGTAATTAAAATTTAGTTATAACTATAAGAACCCAGATAACACTGAGTATTCGGCAAAACGGTGGTAATAGTTGAACATTAGGGCATTAAAGCCATATTTTTTTTAGAGTGCTTAAGGTTTATTCATGAACTTTCACCATATTTGCCTTCAATTTATAAACCTAATTATTAACCCGGGTTGCCTTTAGGCGAGCCCACAACTCTTAAACAAAATGGCAGCAGAAGACATTACCGTAGTACTACCCATCGGCAGCCCCGAGGGTACTAATGAATTGATGGGGGACATTATTGCTCAAAACACGGCCCTGGCAGCAAACAGCCCCATAGCCACTGATTTCGATTGGGTGGCTATAGCGGCACAGCATTTACTTTGCAAGCAATTAAAAGCCGATGCCGATTTGGCCGACGACGAAATGCAGGGAAACCGGAATATAGCCGAAACTAAAATTGGGAGTGGCGAGGGGCAAACGCTGCAAGTGCTGAATACTTTGCACTATTTTATTGTGAAAAGTCGCGATTTTTTGAAGGTGAAGTATAACGTAACACCCGAATCGCTTGAGGTGTGGGGGTTTAATGTGGTGATAAGCCAATTTGAGGGCAAACGCACTGTGGCTATTGATATTCCGTTGGGCAGCCCCACCGATATGATTGAGTTGGCCGCCAATATCAATAAAAGACATACTGCTTTGGGCGTAAATAGCCCGCTTACGGGCAAGGTAGATATGCTACTTTTTGCCGGGGTAACTCAGGATGCGAAGGATTTTTACGAAAAAGCCGAAAACAACCGTATAGAAAAAGAGGCAAAGAATAATCAATTGGCAAACCTTTTGGGCTATGCAGAAGGGCAAACCATAGATACGCCCGGCACCACCTATTATAACATAGGGCTTATTCGCGATTTGCTGCTGGCTACCTATAGCGAAAAACCCAAAGAATTATTGTATTGGGGCTTCGAGGTGCATATTGGCAGCAGCAGCCACGGCGGCGGCGGAGGAACACCTCCGGCACCGGTGGAATAAACGTCAACCGTCACTGTAGGGGTTCAAAATTTTGAACCCCTACAAAAAAACCGCCCTCTCGATTTTTCGGGAGGGCGGTTTTTGCGTTTTGGGGGGAGGTTGAACGAAAGGGGAGGGATGCTTAATTATGGGGAATGAGGGAGGGGGGTGAAGTCTTTTTTACAATCCCATTAAAAACCACTTTATCTTTGCTTTAAATAAATTTACCATGCTAAGTGTAATAGGCACCTACGACGGCAAAACCCTAAAACTGGCAGAAACCGTTTCGATTAAAAAACCTACGAAAGTGCTCATTACCTTTCTAGACGAAACTTCCGATGATATTTCGGGCAAAGAAATAGCAGTTTATGTGAATTCATCAGCATCTTTTGATTTTCTAAAAGAACCCGAAGAAGACATATACACAGATGCCGACTTAAAGAAAAAATACTAAATGAAGCGGGGGACGATTATTCTGGCCAAATTTCCGTTCACTGATTTAAGCGGAAGCAAACGCCGACCTGCCATTGTGCTTAGCCCATCTTCATCAAAGGATGGAGATTTCATTGTTGCTTTTATTTCATCAAAGACTGATAATTTAAGCTCCAAATATGATTTGTTGCTGAACATTTCCGACAGCGGTTTTGCTCAAACCGGCTTAAAGCAAAACTCAATTATTCGGATGGATAAATTGGCCACACTTCATACATCGGTTATTTCAGGCGAATTGGGCTCATTACCCAAAACAAGGATTGGTGAATTAAATACCAAACTTGAATTAGCCTTAGGGTTAAGGTGATTAATTCCTTCTCCGGCTTGGCTAATGAAATGGGGAAGGTGGACAAATATTTCCCCCTAATCCATCTATTCGGCTTTATTTTCCTTTTCACACACAGGACACCAATGGCCTTTATTTATTTTTTGTGCTGGGGCTTTCCATTGGTGGCCTTTTCTGCATTCCCAAATACATAAATATTGAGTACTTTTAATTGCTTCTGAAAGTAATTTTCCGCCACGGGCGATGGCTATATTTTGATATTTCTCCAAAAGCGGTATTAGGTTATCGTAATAACATTGTTTACACCAAGAGCCCATTTTTAGGCTTTGGTACCTTGCTTTCCAAGTATGGTTATTTGAACACCTAAGTGGTATTCTGAATGCGGAACTAGCCAATTCATCAATCAGACATTCGCCGCCTTTAGCTTTAGCAATTTGCTTAGCTATAATCAATGCTTCGGCGTTCTTTTTCTGCTTGGTTTCCAATTTTTCACACTTTGCACACCATGCTCCTTGCCTCACCGTTTTAAGGGTTTCATGCCAAACGTGGTTTTGACTGCACGTCCACTTTAGCTTGCTGTCCTCATCAACATATACCTTACTAAGGCAGCGGCCTTGGCGGGCGGCAGCGAGGGTTTGGGCTTCGAGGAGGGACATTAGGAATTAGGGTTTTGGATTGGGTTTAACTTTTTCTTTATAGCATTGAAGACACCACGAGCCTTGGTCTTTGATGGTGCTGGCTGCAGCCATCCACTGATGCCCCTCTTTACACTGCCAAAGCATAGGTGTATGGTTGTTTGTGTAAGAATCTGAAAGCAGCTTTCCTCCACGCTCTTCTGCAATTTTCTGAAATGGCTCCAGTCCCAATCTTTGGCTTTTGCCTCTTCGTTCGCGATAACATTTCATGCACCATACCCCGTGCTTTATGGCAGATGCCGCAGCACTCCATTGATGGCCTTTGTCGCATTGCCATAGCATTTTTGTCCCGCTTTTTGTGTATTTTTCTGATAGTAACTTTCCTCCCCGTTGGCGAGCCAACTCTTGACAGTCGGCTAGGTTACCTTTTCGGTTTTCACCGTTTTGCTTGTTTGAACATATTCCGCACCAGCTTCCTCCCCTGATTGATTCGGGCTTGGTTTCCCATTGATGGCCTTCGCTGCATTCCCATAATAGTTTCACACTGTTCCCGAAATACTCGTCTGATAGCAGTTTCCCGCCATTTTCCTTAGCTATATTGCGAAACACCTCTATATCTAACCGGCTGTTTATACCCTTTTGCTTGTCCTTGCATTTTTTGCACCAATGTTTGTATTTGATGGCGTTTGGTGCGGCTTTCCATTGGTGTCCCTTGCTGCATTCCCACAAAAGGGGGGTGTGGGTGCTTATATACTCTTTCGACAAAAGCTTACCTCCCATTTCGGAGGCCAATTCCTGAAAGAATTCTATTCCTAGTTTTAAGGTATTACCCCGGCGATTATTGTAGCACTGTGGACACCAGTTGCCTAATCGGATTCTTGCCGGTTTTGCCTTCCAGCGGTGGCCCTCGCCACATTCCCATTCCAATGGTTTGCTCACGCCCAGATAGGTTTCGGAAATTAGCTTTCCGCCCCGTTCTTTGGCCAAAACTCTGAAGGGTTCTATATCCAGTCTTTGCCGAAGGCCTGTGTTCTTGTTACTGCATTGCCTGCACCAGGAGCCATTACGTATTACACTTGGTTTTGTTTCCCATATATGGCCTTCGGCACATTGCCATTTCATGGGCGTATAGACACCTAAGTAAGTATCTGAAAGGCACTTTCCGCCTTTTTCTTTAGCAATCTTTAAAAGGTCGTCAATGGTTTTTGTCCGCCTTGCTCTAACACACTGCACACACCAGCTTCCATTTTTCAATATCTGCCAACTCGTCCGCCATTCATGTCCTTCGCTGCACCTAAACTTGAGTTTGCCCGCAAAGGACACATATTCATCCGATAGGCATTGGCCTCCCTTTTCTTTTGCTATTTTCCGTATTTCTTCCAGCCGCTCGGCCTTGTCCTGTATGCCTTTTCTTTCCCGTTCGCACCCCGGACACCATGCCCCCTGCCGCATCACTATCATGTCGGCATCCCAGGTGTGACCTTCATCACACATCCACTTTAACTTGCTGTAAGCATCAATATATTCGGTGCTGAGGCAGCGGCCTTGCCGGGCGGCGGCGTGGGTTTGGGCTTCGAGGAGGGACATTGGAAATTATGATTTGGGCTTGGACTTACCTTTTTCTTTTTTGCATTCGGGACACCAGCTACCTTGTTTTATGCTTTTTGGGGGAGTGTACCATTGGTGACCTTTGCTGCATTGCCAAAGCAAGGGCGTATAGTTATTAATGTATTTTTCCGATAACAGTTTCCCTCCGTGCCCGGCTGCTATTTTGTGGAATACCCCTATATTAGTTCTTCGGGTTTTGTATCTATTCTCAAGGGCACACACCGGACACCAGGAATGGGCATGCTTGATACTCGCAGGCGTGGTTTTCCATTGGTGGCCTTCTTGGCATTCAAATAAGAGGCGTTCACTGGCGGTTATATATTTTTCTGAAACCAGCTTTCCTCCATTGTTAATAGCAATTTGGCGAAATTCGTCAATACTGAGTTTATTCTTTTCGGCCGTTCTTTTCTTACCACATTTGGGGCACCACTGACCCATTGATATACAATTTGGAATTGCCATCCAAACGTGTCCCTGAGCACATTGCCATGTTAACTTAGTTTTACTAGTAACATATTCGGTTGATAAGCATAAACCGCCTTTCTGTTGGGCAAGCTTCTGCATTTTTTCAAGTTTTCCGTTTCTTTCTTTTGCTAATAATACATCCCTTTCACATCTCGGACACCAGGCTCCCTGCCGGGCTGAAATAGGTGTCATATCCCAGGTGTGGCCTTTGCCACACATCCATTTTAGTTTGTGGTAATCGTCAATATATTCGGGGCTTAGGCAGCGGCCTTGGTGGAGGGCGGCGAGGGTTTGGGCTTCGAGGAGGGACATTTTTTGGAGAAGCGAAAATAGGAAATTGGATTAATGGAAAAACGACTTTCCGTTTTTTGGGGAGGGCGGTTTTTTTGTGGGGGGAGGTTAATTCATAGGCCTTTTCAGTATTTCCCAATACTTATCCCAATCCCAATACATTGTCCCACCAAAACATTCATCATAACTGTAAGTCATTTTTAGGTTAAATGCAATACAGAGTATAATGAAAAACCAAAATCCGTAAAGGCTTAATCCCTTTGCTTGATTAATTCTTTGATAAAGGTGAGCCAATGGAATGCTAAAGACACTCATATATTCAATGTAGTTTCTTGCACCAAACGAACAACCATAACTCCAATCCCACCAAGAGGATAATATGTAAGAGATAATTAGGAACAAACCTAAAATCATAATTCCATTTTTAACGCCTTTATTAATAGTGTATGCCAAGCCTGCAAGAATTGCCATGAATAGCGGGCAATAGGTAATTAATCCATTATCGGGTGAAAGCCATGTTTGGATTAATTCAGGTTTCAGGAAATTAAAGCCTTCATTACCGTAACTGTAATGAATAAACGAGCCATAAGTATGCTTCCAATATAGAACTTGTGGAATAAACACAAGTAAAACCCCTGCCATAGTTGGCAATGCTATTGTTGGAGAAAGAATGCGTTCGAATCGGGAAAAAGATTCTGCTTTGCTTTCAAAATCGAGAAAGAGATAGGTAATTATAATGAATACAGCATTTGTTGGGCGAATTAGGATTATTGACCCAACCAAAATTCCCCACAGAAAACACCTGAGGATACTTTGTGCTTGTAAATAGTTTGTTCTTTGAAGCGAATACAAATAAATGCAAAACAAGGAAAAGGAATAAATGTGAGACATCCCAGTTTCGTCAATAGAATAGAAATAAAGATTAGTGCCGAAGAAGATAGAAAACAGCACTAAAAACACCGAGAGCGAATCAAAAGTTGTTATTAAATAGCTGAATAGAAAGAACAAACCTATTGTGAGATAAAACACCGAAGCCACATTCACACTCCAATGATAGATGGGTGAAAATCCGTTTTGGTCATAGCCTAATGGTTTTGCTGTAACATTGGCAATTGAATAGAAGGGTAATTGAAGCAAGGCTACACCATAAGTATATTTGGTGATAATGTTACCTGTTGAATAGTCTAATGTAAATCCTCCGCCCGTTTTACTATCAACAGAATCGGGAAAGTTGGAAGGGTTGAAATTAAAGTTTACTGCCGCAGGTAGATAAACATAGTAGCCTGATTTATCTGCCCATACTTCACTGTGATAATTAAAGTAACCCGACTTGCTGTGCCTATTGAAAGTAAGGAATAAAGCTAAGGCTGCAAAGCAAATGAAAATACTCTTTTCGAGTAATTTATTGCCTAATTGCATTTAGATTTTGTTGCGATTTAGAAACAACAAATCAGCACTAATTGATAACTACTTTATTGAGAAAAGTGCTATTGTTAAATAAAGTGGTCTTTACAAAATAAAGCCCCGATGCAAAAGCATTAGTATTTACCAAAAACTCTTGCTTTGAATTTACTTCACTTTCCATTATGACCTCGCCAAGCATAGTGGTGATGAAAATCCGTGTAATCGGCTTTGCCGATGATTGAATAATTAGATTCTGATTATCCGTAAACGCAAAGCACTTTTCATTAATGGCTGCTTGTTGTTTAATCCCCACTAATGAATCATTAACATGTTCGGCAAATTCTTCCGGCAAACTATCCCGGCCATACATATCTGTTTTGATAATTAACACATCGGTGTAATCACCAGTATATCCATCGGTAGTTGCTCCAATTACATATCCGTTATCGTGAGTGTAGGCAGCAGAAAAACCTTCATCATCTCTAAGTCCACCATAGGTAGGGGCACTTATCCAATAGGATTCCTTTGTCATCATGTAAAACCAAATAGTCTTACCACCCTGCCCAAAATTCTTACCATAACCTATCATAGACACTACACTTTCGGAGGGATTCGTTATAACTTCATATACCTCAGCATCCTGTACCCCTCCATCATTCTTTTCATACATTATTGTTCCATCGCTTTTCATTCTAACGTAGTAGCTGTTCTTACATGATAGCCCGAAACCATTAGTTGTTCCAACTGCTATATAAGTGGTGTCGCTAAATGAAAGGATATCAGAAAAGAAATCTGTACTGTCGCTGCCAAAAGTTTTTGTCCAAATAGTATTACCATCAAGCTCTGCCTTCACTACATAACCATCAGAACCTCCATGACCTTCTGAAGTAGTATTGCCACAAATAAGTAGTTTATTGTCTTTACTTAACGCCACTGCATTTGCAGTTTCCTCACCAGTGCCACCAATGGTTTTATCCCAAACCTTTTCCCCTGTATTATCAATTTCAAGTAAATACATATCGCTGTTTCCTGCACCGTAACTGTAGGTTGTTCCCGCAATTAAATAGTTTCCGTTAGGAAGCAGTAGAATATCGTTTGCAAAATCCCAATCACTTCCGCCAAAAGTTTTTTCCCAAACTAATCCGCCATTAGAATTGGCTTTGACAATATAAATATCGTAACCATTTGCACCTCCCAATGAATTGGTAAAACCTACGGCGATATATCCACCATCAGCAGTTTGGATTACTTTTTTGCCATTTTCTGTTCCAAACGAACTTCCAAAGTGATTGCTCCATTTTAAATGACCCATCGAATCCAACTTAAATAAATACAAGTCAGCATTTGTGTTTGCAGCACTGCTTGTGCTACCTGTAACAATAAAGCCGTGGTCGGCAGTTTCCCGCACACATCTGCCCACATCATCTCCAACGCTTCCATAAGTTTTAGCAAACTTAACCTGTTGTGCATACCCTAAATGAAAGATAAAGAAGGCAATGAGTGTAAATATGTTTTTCATTTATGGTTTTAGTTTATAAATAATTATTCCGTCCTTTTCACTTATTTGAACTCCCTTATGCAAAAAACTTACATACTTTCTGTCTGTTATTACTGCGTAATCTGCACCATTTTCAAGGCAAGAGGCTAATTTATTTTTGCTGAAATCTGTTGTGTCAGCAATGTTCCATCCTTGTCTGTTCAAAAAATACAAACCACCGCAGGGAGTTTTGTCGGCTAAAATAACAATTTTAGCATTGGCACTAATTCCTAATGAATCAATAACGCTACGAGTGCCTGCAAGTTGAGTTCCTATTTGGGAATACAAGGTTTCGGGTTTGCTGTATCGTTCTGCTAATTTCTTTCTACCATAATTAAGACTTAGCACACATAAAACCAATAAAGCAAGCTTTGAGAAAAAACTGTTTAAGGCAGTTGGGAATTTATTGCGAAGCGTTACAAAGGAACTAATCACCAAAAAAATAAGGCCGGGAAGTAAAGTGATAAAGTAGTAATCGTGGTCGCCAAATTGAGCATAGAATAATAGAAAGTAAGCCAGACTTCCCAATGTAGTAAATATGGCTACAGCCAAAAGTTTAGTATCTGCTTTCTTAATTAGGAATATTCCTAAAATGATGAGGGCTGTGAAAACATGAAATGTAGAATTGTAGTAATACTTATTAAACCAATACTTTGAAATGGCTCCCCAAACATTCGAAATCCCTTTTTTATCTAAAATCCAAATAGGGTTTGTTTGTGTGCGGAAATAGTTGTCATGGTATGTTGCATTGTATGTTAAAGCATACCAATTCCAAATAATAACCAAAACCACTGCTATCGAAAACCAAGAAATCAGGACAATGTTTCTCCTTAGAACTTCTATCAAACCTAATCTCTCTTTAAGAAAACCAACTGTTAGAATTGAAGCCAATGCCGCTATTGGATTAATGAAGTAGGTAACTTTAAGCAATGCACTCAGCATAAAGAAAACCATGCTTAACCATGCTGCATTCTTTTTATTTCCATCCAAATAAAATTGATAGAAGAAGTACCACCCTATCAGACAAAACCCAAAAGCACTGGCATCGGGCAAAAAGTTATTGGTATAGTATAGCAGAACAGTGGATGACAGAAACAGGAAAGTAAAGAACAATGCATAAAGCGAATCTTCCAATATTAAAAGCAGAAGTTTGAAAAGGCAATAAAACCCTGTAGAAGCAATCGTGATGGTAATTAACCGCAATATAAACTCGTGTTCACCAAAGAGTTTGTAAAGAATAGCAGTTTGAAAATAAAGGAATGGGAATTCGCAAGCAGCCTTACCATCTATGCTTGCTAAATTGAATATTTGAGGCTGAAAAAAGTGAAACCCATTGTTAAAGTAGTTCATCACAAAGGATAAACTATCTGTTTGCCTGATAAAGTGAATTCCCTGCGGCCTTACAAAAAGTATAGTTTGAAAATCAAATAACAAATAGCAAGTCAACAAACCTACTATAAATAAGGCAGAAGAAAACTTATTTATGAAGTCTTGAAAAGTCATTCTCGGAATTTATACCATCGCTCCCATCACTCCCATCGCCCCCATCATCAAACAAGTAAACAAAAGTTTTTTCATGGGGGGTATTAATTATGAATTACGAATGAGGAATTACGATTGGGGGGCAACTTCAAAGTGTTGCGGTTATGCACAGGGCTTGATGGAGGTTTCGGATTTACGTTTTTCGAAATAGGCTAAAATTTCAGATTTAGTCATCTTAGCTAATTTTTCGCTCAATGTATCGCGTTGTTGCCGCATAAAAGCTACTGCGTCAAATTGTTTTTCAGTCCTTTTCATTGCTATAGGGATAATAAGTAAGTAGTATTCAGGTATCTGTAGAACGGGGTCTTATTACTTAATACTATTTCAGCTTGGGCAAACCTATAGCTTTAAGGGTTTCGTTAGCCTTTTCAAGCTTTTCGGGAAATAGAACTATATCGTCGTATTTATTAAGTGTTTTGTCAATTTGCACAATTGGCACTTTTTTTTTGTTTAGTTCTTTAATGGTTACCATAGTGCAAATTTACTGTTATTTTCTTCTCACCAAAAATGAATTGTACTCCACTCCTTTCTCAAAAGGCTTCCAGGCTTTGCCCACTTGTCCGTATATTCTAAAGTCGGCTTTCACGTCTTCCAAGTATTTGGCTATTCCCATTCTGTATAGCCTTGTTCTTGATTTGGTGCTACCAGTGGCATACACCCATGCTTCGGGGTGTATATCGGTAAATGCATATAATGCCGCTACTACTGTGGCCAGCACCATTTCGCTATCGCCATTGTTGGATATTACTTTGTCGTCAATTTTTCCTGTTATTGGGTTTCGATCGCCAAAGGCAAGGTTATACACCTCGGGTTGGTTTGTAGCTGTAAACTGTATTTTCTTTACAATTTCGCCTTTAGGCCCTTCACTCAAAAACTCATACGTTCTTAAACTTTCGCCAGCCTTTAAGGTGTATTGAGGTTGGTTCATGGCTATTTAGCATTCAGCTTATCGCTATTGGTTTTTAGGTATGCTTTAATTTGGTCGAAGTTCATAGCGGCCATATCTAAGGATATTTTTTCTTTAATGGCTCTAAACGTTTTTACGGTGTCGAACTCTTTTTCTGGAGTTATTTTTTTAGTTTCAGTCTTCATAAGCTATTAATGAATTGTAACTAATCAATTGCTTTATGCAGTGGGCTTTGCTTAAAGTATGCAATCATCTGTTCAGGATTCATTTGTGCAATTTCAGATGAAATTTTGTTACGAATTATACGCATCTCTTTTACAGCGTCAAAGTTCTTAATCGTTTTTTTTCTTTTGCTTTCATGTTAACCTACTCCATCAAAATGGTTGAATGCTCTTCAAACTCAGTGTCAAATACTCCGCCTAAAACTGAAGTGTCGAAATAAAACCTTTGAATCATGCTGCAAATCTAAGCATTCCATTAAACGGAATATCCGGAAATTATTTCATCCCAAATACTTCCCCACTATTGGCAATCGCCGGCCCATGCCAAAAGCCTTAGCCGACACCCGCAGAATGGGCGGTGCCTGATGGCGTTTATATTCGTTGGTGTTTATCATTTTCAGCACCCGCTTCACTAAAGCTTCGTCGAACCCAAGAGCCAAAAGCTCTTTCGGGCCAAGGCGGTTCTCCACATATTGGAAAATGAGTTTATCTAAAATGTCGTAGTCAGGCAGCGAATCTGAATCCTTTTGTCCGGGGCGTAGTTCAGCACTTGGGGCTTTGGTAATAGTATTTTGAGGGATAATTTCCCGCTCAATATTAAGCTGGTCAGCCAGAGCATACACCTGCGTTTTATACAGGTCGCCAATAACCGAAAGGCCCCCGTTCATATCGCCGTATAGCGTTCCGTAGCCAACAGCCAGTTCGCTTTTGTTGGAAGTGTTGAGCACAATACCACCCAGCTTATTGCTTATCCCCATCAAAATCACCCCTCGGGTTCGGGCTTGAATATTCTCTTCGGCCAAGGAAAAAGGCAAATCGCCAAAAACAGGCGACAAGGTTTTCAGCATGGCTTCGTAGCTGTTCTTTATTGGGATAATTTCATAAGCAATGCCTAAGTTATTTGCCAGTTGCACGGCGTCATCCACCGAATGGTCGCTGCTGAATTCCGATGGCATCAGAATAGCTTTCACATTCTCCTTTCCCAAAGCCTCCGCCGCCAGCACTGCCACCACTGCCGAATCTATCCCTCCCGAAAGTCCAAACAGAGCCGATTTGAAACCCATTTTCCCGAAGTAATCGCGAATGCCCAGCACCAAAGCCTGATGAATGCTTGCTATGGGTGGAATGGGTTCGATGGTGGACACCAAAACCTCATCGCTTTTCGGGAATGCATCCACGGTTTCTTGGGCTTCTTCAAAATAAGGAAGCTCGTTCAAGATTGTTCCGTTTTTGGAGACAAACATAGAACCGCCATCAAAAATCAACTCGGTTTGTGCCCCGGTGTGGTTAGCATAAATGATGGGGACTTTATAATGCTTTGCATTCCAGCTTAACACTTCCTTGCGTTCTTCAGCGTGGTTAACATCAAAGGGCGATGCCGCAATATTGATAATCAAATTGGGTTTCAATGCCGAAAGGTGCTCCATTGGCGTAACGTCATACATCGTGCTTCCTTTCACCTGCCAAAGGTCTTCGCACACCGTGAGGGCAATCTTCTTCCCCTTCCATTCTACCACCGAAAACTCCCGGCCTACTTCAAAATAGCGGTATTCGTCAAATATATCGTAGGAAGGAAGCAGGGCTTTATGGGCAGTGTGTATGATTTTACCTTCTTCGAGTAATAGAGCAGCATTGAAAAGCGATTTGCCCGTTCCGGTGGTGTTCTTCACCGGACTGCCTACCACTGCTGCAATACCCACGCAGGCTTTTGCAATTTCATTCACGGCAGCGTTGCAGCGGGCTATGAAATCATCGAATTCTAAAAAATCACGGGGAGGATAACCGCAAACGGCTAATTCGGCAAACACAGCTAATTCAGCACCATCGGCCTTTGCCTTGTTAAGGGCAGCAATAATCTTTGCTGTGTTTTGCTCAAAATCACCAATGTGGTAATTGAGTTGGCAGAGGGCGATTCTCATTTATAAGCGATACTATTCCTCCACCAAATCAGCTTCCACCCGAAGGTTTTCAATAATAAACATCTGCCTGTCGGGAGTGTTGTTACCCATATAATAAGAAAGCAATTGGCTGATGTGGGCATCCTTGCCTATAATAACCGGGTCGAGGCGGATGTCTTTACCGATGAAGTGCTTGAACTCATCGGGCGATATTTCTCCCAAACCTTTAAATCGGGTTATCTCCGGTCGAGGACTCAGGGCTTCAATAGCGGCAACACGTTCTTCCTCGCTGTAGCAGTATCGAGTTTCCTTTTTGTTTCGCACCCGGAATAGTGGTGTTTGCAAAATGTATAGATGCCCGTTCTTCACTAAATCGGGGAAAAACTGCAAGAAGAACGTTATCATCAGCAGGCGGATGTGCATTCCATCTGTATCGGCATCGGTAGCTATCACAATTTGGTTGTAGCGAATATCGTCGAGGGTTTCTTCGATATTCAAGGCCGCTTGCAACAGGTTGAATTCCTCATTTTCATACACCACTTTTTTGGTGAGACCATAGCAATTCAAGGGTTTTCCTTTCAAGCTAAACACCGCTTGGGTGCTTACATCTCGGCTTTTAGTAATGGAACCGCTGGCACTATCGCCCTCGGTAATGAAGAGGGTTGTTTCGAGGCGGCGTTCGTCGGTGCTGTTAAAATGGCTGCGACAATCACGCAGTTTGCGGTTGTGCAAATTGGCTTTCTTGGCTCGTTCTTTTGCCAGTTTCTTTACTCCGGCCATATCTTTCCGTTCCCGCTCGCTCAGCAGAATTTTCCGCAAAAGAGCGTCAGCTGTTTCGGGGTTTTTGTGGAGATAATTATCTAATTCTTTAGCCAGAAAATCGCCAATGAAACTCTTCACCGAAGGCCCATCCGGTGCAATGGTGGCCGAGCCCAGTTTTGTTTTGGTCTGACTTTCAAACACGGGTTCCATAACCTTAATGCTCACCGCCGCTATAATGCTGGTGCGGATGTCGGTGGTTTCAAAATCTTTTTTGTAGAAATTCCGAATCACCTTAGCCACCTCTTCCCTGAATCCCGACTGGTGCGAACCGCCCTGCGTGGTAAACTGTCCGTTTACGAAGCTGTAATACTCTTCGCCGTAGCCATTTCCGTGGGTTAGGGCCACTTCAATATCGTTCCCTTTTAAATGAATTATAGGGTAGAGAATTTCTTCTGAAATATTGTTTTGGAGCAAATCTTTCAGTCCATTTTCTGATAGGAGTTTCTCTCCATTCAAATAAACGGTTAAGCCCGGATTGAGATAGCAATAGTTCCAACACATCTTTTCGATGTATTGATGAATGTAATGAAAGTTATGAAAAATGGTATCGTCGGGCTCGAAGGTTACAATGGTTCCTTTTCGCAGATTGCTTTCTTCAACGGCCGAGTCCACCATCAGTTCGCCCCTCTTAAATTCAGCAACCTTGGTCTTTTCATCCCGAATACTTTGCACCCGGAAATAGCTGCTCAATGCGTTCACAGCTTTAGTTCCAACACCATTCAAACCAACCGATTTCTTAAACGCAATAGAATCATATTTGGCTCCGGTGTTGATTCTGCTCACGCAATCAATAACTTTACCTAGCGGAATTCCCCGACCATAATCCCGAACCTTTACAGTGCGTTCTTTGATGGTGATTTCCACCGTGCGGCCATTGCCCATCACAAATTCATCAATGGCATTATCAATTACTTCCTTAATCAGGATATAAATACCATCATCGGTGCTGGAGCCATCGCCTAACTTCCCGATATACATCCCCGCCCGCAACCGGATATGCTCTTTCCAATCGAGGGTTCTGACGCTGTCGTCATCATATTTTGCTTCTTCTTCGGCCATAAGGTTTTTGTGAGGCGTAAAAATAGATAGACGGGGCGGAGTTTCTTAGAAATAGTATGTGATTTTTAAACAGGGTTTTTAACTGAATGTTTTGATGAAATTTGTGTCGCTGGATGGCTCTCACTTCTCAAATCTCACTTCTCACGTCTCGACCCCCAATTACTTAACAATAAACACCGGAATATCCACTTTATGCCTCACTGCATCGAGGGTTGTCCCCAGCAGAATATCTTTAAACATCCTGTGACCATGAACACCCATTACAAGCAGGTCGCTGTTAAACTCTTTCACCACCTCAGGTATTGTTTCCTTTGGGCTGCCATAGCCTAATTTGTAATCGGCTTTATAGCCATTTACAGTTAGTTCGGCAATGTATTCCTTTAGGTAAGAAGTGTCAGCTTCGGTTTCTGAATCGTGAATATCCTGCCCAAACATACGGGCACCAGCAGTTTCCACGATGTGTATTAGCCGATACTCCGCTTCTTTACCTCCCTGTCTGATTGCTTCCTTAATTGCCTTTACATCCTTTTCCGAAAAATCAATAGTAATGGAAATGCGTTTATAGGCTTCGGGATGTGATAAATCCATTTGTCTCAGCAGTCCGTGAGGGGAATCATACATAGTTTGTTTCGATTTCTTCAAAAGAGGCTTAACTGAAATATAAAGCAGAAACCCAAATGCAGACAAGGCCAAAGGGATAACCGTTAAATAAAGCAACATTGGGTTTTCGGCAGTTTGCAACCATCCCGAAATCTGACTGATGACAAGGTTGATATTTAATCCCACAATAACAATGGCTATTACCCAAGAGAAAATCTTCAACCAAAGCGGAATAGCAAAAACACCCATCTTTACCTTATCTGATGTGAAATGAATAAGAGGAATAATGGCAAATCCCAGCTGCAAACTCAGCAACACCTGACTAAATACTAGCAATTCGCCAATTTTATTCTCTCCGGCAATAATGATTGTGATAATGGCCGGAATGATGGCCACCAAACGTGTAATAAGTCTTCGCAGCCAGGGTTGAATTCTAAGGTTAAGATACCCTTCCATCACTATTTGCCCCGAAAGGGTGCCTGTGAGCGTAGAACTTTGTCCGGCACAGAGCAAGGCCGTAGCAAAAAGAATTGGGGCAAGTTGGTTTCCAAGTAATGGTGCAAGCAGATGGTGGGCATCCTCAATATCGCTTATTTCGTGCATTCCTGCATTGTAAAACGTGGATGCTGCCAGAATCAGAATAGCGGCATTAACAAAGAAAGCGAGGTTTAAGGCAATGGCAGAATCAATGAAGTTAAACTTTATAGCCTGCCATATTCCTTTTTCAGAATGGTCGAACTTTCTGGTTTGCACTAATGCCGAATGTAGATATAAATTATGCGGCATAACCGTTGCCCCAATTATTCCAATAGCAATATATAATGCAGTGCTATCAGGGATAGAAGGGATAAAGCCCTGCATCATATCACCAACGTTTGGCTGGGCAAAAATCATTTCTCCTAAAAATGAAAAACCGATGATTGCTACCAAACCAATAATAAATGCCTCCATCTTACGCATCCCGGCTTTTTGCAGATAAAGCAGTAAAAAAGTATCTAACACGGTGATTAGAACCCCATACAAAAGCGGCACATTGAAAAGAAGTTTTAAGCCGATAGCCATACCGATAACTTCGGCTAAATCGGTAGCCGCAATAGCTACTTCGGCCAGTAACCACAGAAAGAAATTAACTCCCCGGGGATATGTCATTCGCGAAGCCTGAGCTAAATCTAAACCTGAAACTATGCCTAGTCGGGCAGCCAAACTTTGCAGCACCAATGCCATAATGTTGCTCATTAACAATACCCAAATTAAGGTGTAGCCATAGCCGCTGCCGCCTGCAATATCGGTAGCCCAGTTGCCCGGGTCCATATAGCCAACACTCACCAAATAAGCAGGCCCCATAAAGGCAAATAGCTTTTTCCAGATATTTTTATTGGCGGTGCTTACCGTAGCGTTTACCTCATCGAGCGATTTGGTGGAACTTGTTTGTTTCATGTAATAAATTATCGTTTTGTGCAGAAAATGTTTTTAGAAACCTGAAAACTCAGCTTCATCTGAACTTGATTATCCAACAGAATGGTGCAGGATTTATCGTATTCCTCTATGCTTTCGATTACAATACTTTTACCAATGGTTAAGCCTATTTTATCTAAATGAGTGAGGAAAGCTGTGCTGTGGTCGCCTATTCCGGTAAACACAAGCGGGACATTCAGTTCGCATTCGTTTAATGGAATACTGCTGATTTGCGGAAGCACTCCATTCGCATTGGGGATAGGGTCGCCGTGCGGGTCGAACTGCGGATACCCGAGCAATCTGTCTAATCGCTCCACCAGAATATCGGATTGAATATGCTCCAACTGTTCGGCTATATCATGCACTTCGTGCCAACCTATACCCAGTTTTTCCACCAAAAACACTTCCCAAAGCCTATGCTTACGCACAATCTTAAGAGCTTCGGTGTTGCCTTTATTGGTAAGCATTACGCCACGGTATTTCTCATAGATGATAAGGTCTTTGCCGGCCAGCTTCTTTACCATATCGGTAACGGTAGGAGCTTTGTGGCCCAATTGCTCGGCAAGGGCATTTGTGTTTACGGCATCATTGTCTTTAAGCGATGTGTGAAAGATTGCCTTTAAATAATTCTCTTCGGATAATGAATGCATAACCAAATAATTTTGGCTGCAAAAATATAAATTTAGGCTAGACTAAAAATATTTTTATTAAAAATTAAAACAGCGTTAGTTTTGGATAAAAAGCTTTATTGGAAATTCAGGCTATCAATTAAATAGTCCTCATAGTGAATACTATTTGAATAAATTAAAACTTACTGTTTTATCTGTCTAATCCACACTATATTTTGTGTATTTTAGCCACCTCAAATAATGAAAATTCTGACAACAAACAGAAGCCTGAAAACGTTGATTTTGATAGCGTTTATAGCGTTGAGTAAATTTGCGGTTGCTCAGCAATTTACCACAAACGGCAATACGGCTTCGTTAAGTTGCGATTGCTATCGCTTAACTACCGCCAGTAATGGTCAATTTGGCTCAGTTTGGAACAATAATTTGTATAATCTCAACAATAGTTTTGATTTTTCTTTTGATGTATTTTTAGGTTGCAGTGATGGAGGTGCCGATGGAATGGCCTTTGTTTTGCAACCCGTTAGCACAAGTTTAGGAGCCTCGGGAGGTGGACTTGGTTATCAAGGTATTTCTCCATCTTTGGATATTGAAATTGACACTTATCAAAATGGAGGTGATCCCGCTGCCGACCATATTGCAATAATGCAAAATGGGAATACTAATCATGGAAGTGCCGATAATTTGGCAGGACCTGTTCAAGCCAGTGCCGCATCGGGCAATGTGGAAGATTGTGCCTATCACACCTTTAGGATTGTTTGGGACGCTGTTACCCTCAATATGGATGTTTATTTTGACGGGGTATTACGCACATCCTATACCGGCGATATTGTGAATTCAATATTTGGTGGAAATCCTAATGTTTATTGGGGATTTACGGCTGCAACAGGCGGCTCAAATAACGAACATAGGTTTTGCTTGAACATTGTTCCAAACTTTGTAACCGGAGCTCCCAATGTTTGCACAGGAAATCCCATGCAGTTTACCGATGCCAGTACCTCTAATTTAGGGGGGATAACGCAATGGACTTGGAATTTTGGTGATGGCACACCCACTTCAAATATTCAAAACCCGATTCATACTTACACTACAGCAGGGAATTTTAATGTTACGCTCACTGTAAACGACATAAGTGGATGCGGTTCCAGTCAAACTTTTCCCGTAACGGTATTGCAATCGCCTGTTTTAACCGGAATTGCCGATGCAAGCGTCTGCCCAGGAAATACTATTCAGGTTTCGGTTACACCAGTTACTCCAGGCTATCTTTATGCTTGGACGCCTGCCGCTAATATTTTAAATGCTAATACCGCTGCGGCGGACATAACCGTGCTGGCAACTACCAATTACACCCTTACAGTTACCGATCCCAATGGCTGTCAGGGTATCGATAATTTTACTTTTACTGCATTTCCTACACCTGTTGCGGCATTTACAACGGCTGACCATTGTTTTGGCCAGCCCGGAAACTTCATCGATAATTCATCGGTGCCAGGAGGTACAATTATTGATTGGACATACCAATTTGGTGATGGTTTTGGAGCTAATTCGCAGAATTCAACCCATATTTATGCCGCCGCGGGAAATTATAACGTCACCCTGCAAGTGCAAGACAATAACGGCTGTTTTACAACCAGTGCTGCCACATCTGTAACGGTTTATGGTTTGCCTTCTCCATCGTTTACATTTACCGATGAATGTTTTGGTACGCCCAACACTTTCACCTCTACCTCACAACCCGTAGCTGGTTTTCCAATAACCATTACAGGTTGGGATTTTGGCGATGGTGTTCAAGTAATAGGTTCTCCCACTACCCACACTTACGCTGCACCAGGGGCATATCCAGTAACAGTAGGCATTCAGGATCAGCGTGGCTGTCAGGCAGGGCTTCAACTTACGGTATCATCATTTGAACTACCAGTTGCTGATTTTTCGGTTGCCAATGTGTGTGAGGGAAATCAAATTTGTCCGGTAGATTTAAGTGCAATTACCCCTCCGGCTACCATCGCTACTTACGATTGGGATTGGGGCGATGCTACCCCCCACGGAAACCTTTCGAACGATTGTCATAATTATGCTGCTGCGGGCACATACACGATAACGCTGACTATTACATCAGATGGTGGGTGTAGCGATGTAACCACAAACACCGTTACGATTTATGAACTCCCTACGGCCAATTTTACCTTCACGAATGTATGTGATGGACAGCAAATGGTGTTTACCAATACGAGTATTTCTAACGATGGTACTATCCCTCTTAACAGCTGGACTTATGGCGACGGCAATGTAGATCCAAACCAAGTAGATGGGGCAAATACGTATGCCACCAACGGGCCGTATGCCGTTACACTCGATATCCAATCGCAATATAACTGCACAGCCACCATTACCCAAAATGTTACCGTTTTTCAATCGCCTACCGTGGGCTTTGCTTTAGCAAATGATTGCGAAAACATTGCGATAACCTTTACTGATGGCACTGTGGTAACTCCTCCTACAAGTATTACAACGTATGATTGGGATTGGGGAGACAATACCACACACGGTAACACCGCTTCTGAACCACATACCTATACAACTGACGGAACTTTCACAGTTACTTTAGCTGTTACCACCTCGGATGGATGTATTGTTTCGGCAGCAAACCAAATAACTGCATACCCCGAGCCTAATGTAGCGTTTACCGTTCCGGCAGTTTGTGAAGGGAACGCTTCATTATTTACCGATGCTAGCAATATTACCTCTACAAATATTGCTAGCTGGGCTTGGGATTTTGGCGGAGGAAACACTTCCATACTTCAAAATCCAAGCTATACGTTTACTTACACACCTCCCACAACAAATTACCCGGTTACTTTGGCGGTTACTTCAAATTTTGGTTGTGTAGGGTCGGCAACAAACAACGCTATAATTAATCCACTTCCAACTTCGCTATTTACGGTCTCTCCCATTCCAGCTTGCGTTGGCAGTCAGGTTACCTTTACCGATGCTAGCTCCGCTCCCGCTGGAGTTACTATTACAGGTTGGAATTATAATACCAATAATTACCAAGGCTTACCAATACCCAGCACACATCTTTTCACTCCTATTGCATCATTTACTTATACCACCTCCTTAAATTATAATGTGTTCCTTACAGTAACCACCGACCAAGGGTGTACAGATATATCCAGTGTTCTAGTAAATATCAGCCCTATTCCTGTGCCTGATTATACTTTTGATTTTGTGTGCGAAGGCACACCAACTCCTCTTTACGATTTAAGCTCTGTAATTATTGGAACTATTAATGCCTATAGCTGGGATTTTGGCGACTCCTCTCCTTTATCTAACTTAGCCAACCCAACCCATTTGTATGCTGATGCCGGGACTTACTACCCTGTGCTTACCATTACCTCGGATGCCAATTGTACGGCTTCTATTACCGACACCGTTGTAGTAAATCCTAACCCTGAACCTAATTTTACTGCTACCGAAGTGTGTCAGGGAGTTCCAACCCTGTTTACCAATACCTCCACAATTGCTTCGGGTGCTATTACTAATTATACTTGGAATTTTGGTGATGCTACAGCTCCTGATTTCACTCAAGACCCACCCTCACATTTATATGCTACGGCCAATACATATACAGTTTCTCTATCCGAAACCAGCGATTCAGGATGCGTAGCAAGTTATTCAGCCAGCTATCTTGTACATCCAAACCCGGTAATGGGCTTTACTTATAGGTATGTTTTTCCCGATACCTGTTCGCCTGTGAGTATTGAGTTTTCATCCTCTTCTTTTGTTCCGCCTCCAGATAACACTCCGTTGCCAACCATTGTATATGATTACGGCGATGGAGGTTCGGACAATAATGTCCAACACATATACACCGACTCGGGAACGTATGATGTGTTGCAAACAGTCACCAGTTCATTTGGCTGCGTTGGCACATTGCTTCAACAGCAAATAATATGGGTGTATCCTGTGCCAACGGCTGCCTTTAGCCAAAGCACAAACGAAGTAGATTTATTCGACCCCAATGTGGAATTCACCAATCTTAGCCTCGGTGAATCACTTTATGATTGGAATTTTGGTGATTTTTCTGACCATAGCCTTATTCCAAGCCCAACGCATATGTTTACTGATTCGGGTTACTTCCATATTTTATTAACGGTGCGAAACCAGTTTGGATGTTTCGACACCACAAGTCGTTCGGTGTCTGTAAAACCCTTTTATGCCTTATATATTCCCAGTGCATTTACAGTAAACGAAGATACCCGAAATATGTATTTCACTGCTGTGGGCGAAGGGGTAAAGGAATATGAAATGTGGGTATATAATCGTTGGGGCGAAGAAGTTTTCAGAAGTAAAAGTATCGAAAACGGTTGGGATGGCATTGTGCAATCTACAGGCACCGATGCTCCACAAGCGGTGTATAGTTATTTAGTGCGTTCTCGGGACTTTAAAGATAAACGACACGTGTATAAAGGACACGTTACCCTGCTTAGGTAAACGACGAGTTTTCATTGTCTATTAAGAAACCCCGTTTGGAGTTGCCCGACCTCTTTATAAGTTTCCCAAGTTACGCCTTACAAAAAGCACAACATAAATATACAGCTTATTTCTCAGGAATTCCTATTTATTGAATTCCTTTGCACTTTAAAATTTAGCCCCATTATATGCCAGATAAACCTGTAGAAAAGGAAATGTCATTTCTCGATCACCTCGAAGAACTACGTTGGCATTTAGTGCGTTCAGCTATTGTGGTGATGGTGTTAATGGTGGTTTTGTTTGTTTACAAAGATTTTGTTTTTGACACTATTATCCTCGGGCCTAAGAATCCCAACTTTATTACCTATCGCTGGTTTTGCCAATTAGGTGAATGGCTTAATGCTAAAGATTCGTTGTGTTTTGGGCAAATTCCCATGAAACTTATCAGCACCAATATGAGCGGACAGTTCACCACCCACGTTTGGGTATCGTTCATTGGTGGGCTTATTGTAGCCTTTCCCTATGTTTTTTGGGAAATATGGCGTTTCGTAAAGCCGGGTCTATATGAAAAGGAACGCGGCTACACCCGTGGAATTGTGTTCTACGCCTCTATCCTTTTTGCAGCAGGAGTAGCCTTTGGATATTACCTTATTGCCCCATTGTCAGTGAGTTTTCTGGGGGGCTACCAGGTAAGTGCCGAGGTATTGAATACAATCGACCTCAATTCTTACATCAGCACCGTTACCACACTTACCCTGGCCACAGGAGCCACGTTTGAGATGCCTATAATTATCTATTTTCTCACTAAAATAGGCTTTGTTGGCCCAACATTTTTACGCACCTACCGCAAACACGCCATTGTGGTAATTCTTATAATAGCTGCAATTATTACCCCACCCGATGTAATCAGCCAATTGATTGTTACCTTCCCCCTAATGTTGCTCTATGAAATAAGTATCCTAATTTCAGCAAGAGTAGAACGGAGGAGTATTAGTAAGTAGTGAGATTTGAGTAATAAGAAGAGAGAAGGTTAATTATTCCAAATCCAAAATCTAAGCGATTTTTTCCGGCACTTCATCCATATTATACAACCATTCAACTATCCAAATCTAGCAAACGACCGAAATTAAAATGTAAATAACTGGAAGCCGCTAGAACCTAACTGGAAACAACAATCATCCAACTGGAAGCCATCAAAACCTAACTAGAAACAACAATCATCCAACTAGAAGCCATCAAAACCTAACTAGAAACAGCAATCAACCAACTGGAAGCCATCAAAACCTAACTAGAAACAGCAATCAATCAACTTGAAGCTGTCAAATCCAAATTAGAAACAGAAATCAATCAACTTGAAGCCGTCAAAACCAAATGGGAAATAGAAATCGACCAATTGGAAGCCCCCAATATTCTACCGGAAATACCAAGTACCAATCCTAAACCACAAAAAGCCAATCCTGATTTAAAAGCATTCAACCCTAAAATCTATTGCGTAACATCTCACTACTAACATCTCATTACTAAACAGCTAAAATGTCGTTCTTCTTCACCTCCCTCACCCTTGCATTAGCCTTCACAGGCTTAGGATTTGGAGTTTTCTTTTCCATGAAGATATTCAACATTCCCGATATAACCACCGATGGAAGCTACACCCTTGGCGGAAGCCTTGCAGCCATACTGCTCACAAATAACATCAACCCCTGGATAGCCTTAGTCCTATGCCTCTTTGCTGGGTTTATGGCCGGATGCCTCACCGGCATCATTTACACCCGCTTAAAAGTAAATCCCATACTGGCCGGAATATTAGTGATGACTTCGCTCTATTCCATAAACCTTAAAGCAATGGAACGCTCAAACATTGCCCTCATTGACACCCCGTTAATTTTCGATTCTTTCCCTTTTGGTTTGTCTCAATTTTCTGCTCCGTTTGCATGGTT
Source organism: Bacteroidota bacterium (assembly GCA_947475205.1). Lineage (GTDB taxonomy): Bacteria > Bacteroidota > Bacteroidia > JAIBAJ01 > JAIBAJ01 > JAIBAJ01. The sequence goes on along the minus strand of CANJNG010000007.1, from coordinate 17,357 downwards.
GGCAATGATGGTAGTTTTGGTTTTGGTGGGAATATATTACCTGCTTCGCACCGATTTTGGAATCGTTATGCGTGCTGCCGGCAGTTCCGAAAAAATGGTAAGAGCCAACGGTGTTAATTCCCTAAACATTAAAACTATTGGTTTAGGATTAGCCAATGCTCTAACAGCTCTTAGCGGCTTTTTAGTTACTCAGGTGCAGGGCTTCGCCGATATAAATATGGGCGTAGGAATCATTATTTCAGGTTTAGGTTCGGTTATTATTGGCGAAACCCTCTATGGCTTTACCCAAAGTTCAAACCTATTATTAAGGTTGGCATTTATAATTGTAGGAACTATTCTCTTTCGTCTGATTCTTGCGTTTGTGCTGTCGCAAGGCATAGACCCGGTATGGTTGAAGCTCACCATGTCAGGAATTGTGTTAGCTATTGTTGCACTTCCGGGCAAGAAATCGGGGCAAGGGTTGGGTTAAGGCCATCAGCAAGCGTTCGCCTTCGTTCCAATCTGTCAGCAAGTTTCTCCACATCTATATTAAGACTCAACCCCATTGCGTTTTGGGCTTTAAAGGGTGAAATTTCTACTCCCCAGTTATTTCTATTACAAATTAATGCCCCGAAAGCGTATCCTAAAGCCGCACCACCCACTACATCGCTCATCCAATGAGCATTGTCGTTCATTCGAGAAAGCCCAACCAAAGCCGCTAAACTATATGCCACCGGAGCAACCCATTTTTTATGCCTGTATTCTTTGGCATAAACCGTTGCTACAGCAAAAGTGAGGATGGTATGTCCCGAGATAAATGAATTGTGAGTGGCATCGCCCGTTATCCAATGAAAACGATACGGGTCAGCATTGGCCGATTCAAAAGGCCGCTCCCGCTGAAAAATATATTTAGGCACCAAACTTCCCACTCCGGCCAACACTCCGGCTTTGAAGGCCAGCATAGCAACCTTCTTAGCTTGCTGGTCCTTGAATATTAAGCCGCCAATATAGGTTGCTCCGATTATTCCAACGGCATATTTACCACTCCCGATGGGTTCTAATCCATACTTCGAAATTTGGTCGGTGGTGTGGTTACGGTTGCGTTGAATGAATTGCTGCACCGGGCGGTCAAACATCATAGCCATAGCAGTAGCTCCGGTAAAAACAACGGCGGCAGCAATCTGCTTCTCACGCCAATAGGCCGGTGCAAACAGAATGTCTTTGGTATCGTAAACGTAAGACCTTGCGTAAGGGTAATTGATAGAAGCTCGGTGCTTATCCTTTCCCTTAAAATTAAAGAAGCCCTGTCCGGTAGCAGAAACGGAAAAACAGAGTAATACAAAAGAAAGAAAACAGGAGTTTAAAGCAGGCTTGGCCAAACGATGTATTTTTGCGGAATTGATGCACAAATTAAGTTTAATTATCGGTATGGCAGGTCTAATGTTTTTGTCCTGTGGCAAAACGCTCCCAAATAATGGAATCCCGCCGGTGAATGTAGATTTCAACGTCTATCTTAGTAACCCCGACAATCAGGTGCTGAACGCTATTGGCAACTGGCGGTATTTCGATGCAGTGGGTTCACGGGGAATAATTGTTTACCACAAAGATTTGAATGAATATGTGGTGTATGAACGCCATTGCACCTATAAACCAGAAAACACCTGCGGACAGGTAAAGGTAATGATCGATAATGTTACGCTACTCGATTCCTGCTGCGGGTCTAAGTTTCTGCTCTACGATGGATCAATTATCAATGGTCCGGCAAACTATCCTTTAAAAGCCTATCAGGTTTATTACACCAACGATATTTTGCATATTACGAATTGAGGCTTGGCTTATCAGATTACATCATCTTTATAAAATCTGGAATAAAATAGACAGAATAGGAATTGAATTGTCTTAAACCAAAAAATCCAGCCGCTCATTTTTTGACTACGTTTGCCCCCTGAATTATTGAATATGCAAATCGAAAAAGTGTCGGAAAGGCTTAACAGACTTAGCGAATCGCAAACTTTAGCAATGGCAAGGCTCAGTCGTGAATTAGCTGCAAAAGGTGTTGATGTAGTAAGTTTAAGTCTTGGCGAACCCGATTTCGATACCCCCGACCACGTTAAAGTTGCTGCCAAAAAAGCCATTGACGATAATTTTTCGCACTATACCCCCATTTCCGGCTTTTTAGACCTCCGAAAAGCCATCTCCGAAAAGTTTAAGCGGGAGAATAACCTTGATTATTCGCCCGAGCAAATCGTTGTTTCCACCGGAGCCAAACAAAGCATCGCCAATGTAGTGATGTCCATAGTGGACAAAGGCGACGAAGTAATCTTGCTTTCGCCTTATTGGGTGAGCTATCTCGAAATTGTGAAACTCGCCGAAGGCACACCCGTCTTCGTTAAAGCCGGAATCGAAACCAATTTCAAAGTTACTCCCGCACAAATCGAAGCCGCCATCACCCCCCAAACTCGAATGCTAATGTTTAGTTCGCCCTGCAATCCCACCGGATCGGTGTATAATGCAGTCGAGCTAAAAGCAATTGCCGAAGTGTTGGCCAAGTACGAAAACATAATCGTACTTTCCGATGAAATATACGAACACATAAATTTTGTAGAAAAGCCCACCAGCATAGCCTCCTTCGATTTTCTTAAAGACAGAGTGGTAACAGTAAATGGCTTATCCAAAGCCTATGCCATGACCGGTTGGCGGTTAGGCTACATTGGTGCCGCCCTCTGGATAGCCAAAGCCTGCGACAAAATGCAAGGACAAATCACCTCCGGAACCTCATCCATCACCCAAATGGCGGCCATTGCAGCCTTAAATTCAGCTCCAGAAGTTACCCAAACAATGAATGCAGAGTTTCTTCGTCGTCGCAATCTGTGTTACACATTACTCTCCGAAATCCCCGGCCTCGTGAGCAATAAACCCGAAGGAGCTTTTTACTTCTTCCCACAGGTGTCTTCCTTTTTCGGCAAATCATTTGAAGGAAAGGAAATAAAAAACGCCGACGACTTGTGTATGTACCTGCTTTATCAAGGCAATGTTGCGGTAGTGGCCGGCGATGGATTCGGAGCACCCGATTGCATCCGCCTGTCTTATGCCACCTCCGAAGCCAACCTCCGCAAGGCAATTTCGCGTTTGAAGGAAGCTTTGGGGAAATTGGTGTAGAATTGGGTTTTGAAGGGATGCCTGAAAATTCCCCAAACCAAAATACCCTATTTCTCCCCTATTCAAAATTTAGCATTCTATGTATTAGGAAAAAACTATTTTTACGCCCTAATTCAAAAAAATGGAATCACTAATACTCGACAGCACCATTTCTACTCCGGTAGTAAATTTCAATCCTGCAACGGGTGAATGCTCCTTGTCCGGAAAATCCGTTAGCGAAAACACTCCCAAGTTTTACCAACCTATTTTTGAATGGTTAGAAAACTATGCCGCCCAACCCGCAGCATCCACAACCTTAAATATTCAATTCGACTATTTTAACACCTCATCAGCCAAAATCTTGATGGATTTGTTCAAGAAAATAGAACAAATTGACAAAGCCGGAAAAACCAAAGTAACCGTAAATTGGCTCTACGACGATTATGATGAAGATATGCAGGAAGCTGGAGAAAACTACCAATCCATTGCCAAATTCCAATTTAATTTAGTATCCTTTAAAAAATAAACAACCCAAACACAATGAATAAACTGAGTTATATTTTATCCACAGTATTTATCACAACCCTTATTTCCTGCGGAGGTGGAAAAGACACCTCTATCGAAGCTGAATCCGTTGCAGTTGATTCCACCTTGTTGAAAGATTCCACCAAAGTGGACGATTTAGCCGAATTCAAATTCCAAACCACCATTGCCAATATTCCATACCCTCCGGCAGATATGTATGCTGCAATCACCAAAACCGGAGCTGCTTATGATGCAAATTTGGTTAACAAAAAGGAAAACCTTTCTAAGTACGCAACCACAGCCAAGCGTAGCCTCAACTACGGTGTTTATTCCGTTGATTTAATTTATTTAGCCACCACTGAAAAACTTGGTGAAGCAAAAGGCTATCTTTCAGTTTGCAGAAACTTAGCTAAGCAATTAGATATGCTCGAAAGCTTCGACAAAATCGCTAAAAATCATGTTGAACAATCTCCCGAAAATAAAGACACTGTTTTAAAAGTAGTGAATGAAGTATATGCGGCTACCGACACTTATTTAAGAAGCAACGAACGCTTAAATGTGGCTACACAAATATTAGTTGGAAGTTGGATAGAAAGTCAGTTTGTAACTTTAAACATTCTAAAATCAGCCAGTGCAAATGCTCAAAACGCACCACTATTCAACAAAGTATATGAACAAAAGCTCCATCTAGGAAACCTTTGCAACCTATTAAAGGAATTTGAAAAGGAGAAAGATATGCAAACCACTATTGCCGATTTGAATGCCCTTAATGCCGAGTATGCTAAAATGAAAACTGAAGCCGATGCTCAAACTATGATTGGTAATTTGTTAGCTAAAGTTACCGCTCTTCGCACAAAAATTACTTCCTAATTAAGAATTTACTTCATAGCACAGCCCTGAATTCAATTGAGTTCGGGGCTTTGTTTTTGTTAGCAATCTTTTTGGATTTAGACCCTTTTCCGTAAAGGCAAGAGCAAAATCTGTTTCATATCAGTTCATCGGGCAAATTGTGCCTCCCATTCCCAACCTGATTAGTTTTTACTTTTGCCCCATAACTAAGTACTACATTTCAAATGACCGATTCCAAATCCCAACAATATATTTATGGTATCCATCCGGTAATGGAAGCATTGCGGGCTGGCAAAGAACCCGAAGTAATATATATGCAAACAGGTTTGCGGAGTGCAGGTTTTCAGGATTTGCTGAAACTGATAGGGGAAAAGAAAATATTAATTAAGTATGTTCCTATACAAAAACTGAATCAAATTACTCGAAGTAATCATCAGGGAGTAATAGCCGGTATGTCGGTGGTCGAAAATCAACCGATAGAGGAAATCATAACCGAAGTGTTTGAGCGGGGCGAAATGCCTTTAATTATTGTTTTGGATAGAATTACCGATACTCGAAATATGGGAGCAGTAGCCCGAACGGCCGAAAGTGCAGGAGCTCACGCTATAGTAGTTCCACAGGCGGGAAGTGCTCAAATAAATGCCGACACAGTTAAAACCAGTGCGGGGGCGTTGAATTTTATTCCTGTTTGCAAGGTAAAAAATCTTACTGACACCTTGCTTTACATGAAGAATTCAGGAATACAGATTGTGGCTTCCACTGAAAAAGCGAAGAAATACTATTACGAAACCGATTTTAATGTCCCTTCAGCTATTTTAATGGGTTCGGAAGAAACAGGCATTTCACCTCACCTGTTTAAGCTCTGCGATGCAGAGGTTAAGATTCCAATGCTGGGCAAGACCGGAAGTTTGAATGTGTCGGTGGCAGCAGCTATACTTATTTATGAAGCGGTAAGGCAGCGGAAGAGCTAATAGATTTACTCTTCAATCACAGTTGGCAAAGAGGCCTGTGCATTCGGGTCGGAACATTCGCCTAAAGCACCCAATCCGATAGAGGTGTAATAGTTATTGAAGAGATTAGCTACAATCTGATTTCTCAACCAGCCGCTTTCCACGCCTAATACAATGGTTATAACCCGATAGTCGCAACGATGGCTTGTAGCACAAAGGCAAAACATGGCACTGCGGGTAAAGCCTGTCTTCAAGCCATCCACCTCATCTTCATACATAGAAACCAGTTTATTCTTGTTCTCATACACAAACTGATTTCGGCCATTATGAACACTTTCCGATTTCTTTTTGGTAATAGCTAACAGTTCTTGGCGTTTGATTAATTCTTTAGCCAAAAGCAGCAAATTGGCCGGCGTAGAATAATTATCCTCACGGCCTTTACCCATAGGAAGCCCGGTACAGTTATAGAAACGAGTTCCAAACATTCCCAAATCAAATGCTTTAAGATTCATCCGCTTCACGAAGTTGCTTTCAGTGCCACCATTCATTTGAGCTAACTGGTAGCAGGCATCGTTACCCGAGGCAATCATAGCAGCGTTCAGTAATTGTTCAATTGTAAGTTTCTTTCCGGCAGTTAAATATACTTTGGAACCGCCAATCCAACTGGCTTCCTTGCTCACCGTAATTAAACTGTCCCATTTTAGGCGGCCACTTTCAACGTCTTCAAGGGTGATGAGAGCCACCATCATTTTGCTCAACGATGCAATGTTGCAGCGTTGGTTCATCCCTTTTTCCCACACAATTTTGTTTTCATTCACATCGAAAACCAACCCTGCACGAATATTTTCAGGTTTATATCCCAGTTCGGGTCTAACATCCATGATGATGTTATTCTCGGGATAAATAAGTGAGTTGTAGTCTGATTCAAATCCGATTTCTTCGCTGCTGGGCTGTCCAGGCGTAAAGCTCGGAAACATCAAAACAGAAGTACAGAGGATAAAGACTTGCAGAAGTTTTTTCATCATTTTTTGTTTAGTAGAATCTTTCAATTCCACTTCCAATGAATGTATAAATATTTTCAGCAATGATATAATTTTGTAATGCTAACGCAGACTGGGCAAAAAGGTTGTTATTAACAAGTATTTGTTTGTTGTTAATAACTATAATTATGGATTTGGTGCATTTTAGAAAGGTTGCTCACACGCAAATTCTCTCCACCAAGTTCAATATAAAAGCTTGGCTTACTTCAAATAGGCATCCAGACCGTGCATGCCGCCTTCTCTGCCGAAACCACTTTCTTTATAGCCGCCAAAGGGGGAAGTAGGATCGAATTTATTGTAAGTATTTGCCCACACCACCCCAGCACGCAGCTTTTGAGTGAGGTTGAATATTTTAGAGCCTTTATCTGTCCACACCCCGGCCGATAAGCCGTAAGGGACGTTATTGGCCTTTTCAACCACCTCTTCAATTGTGCGGAAAGTTTGAATGGCTAGCACCGGCCCAAAGATTTCTTCTCTCGAAATGCGATGACTTTGGGCAACATTGGTAAATAAGGTTGGTCGAACGAAAAACCCTTTTCCGGGCAAGCTGCAAGAACTTTGGAACATTTCAGCTCCTTCATTTTTGCCAATTTCGATATAATCGGTAATGGTTTTAAGTTGCTGTTTGGAGTTGATGGCTCCGATGTCAGTATTTTTATCCATTGGGTCGCCCACAATCAGGGTTTCCATTCTGCGTTTTAGTTTGGAGATAACCAAATCGGCCACATTTTCCTGAACAAAAAGTCTTGAACCTGCACAGCAAACATGTCCCTGATTGAAGAATATTCCGTTTATAATGCCTTCGATGGCTTGGTCGATAGGAGCATCGTCAAAAATTATGTTAGCTGCTTTGCCGCCCAATTCCAAGGTAAGTTTCTTATCGGTTCCTGCAATAGATTTCTGGATAAGTTTACCCACATCGGTAGAACCCGTGAAGGCTACTTTATTTACATCGGGATGTTTTACTATGGCTGCACCCGTTGCTCCAAAACCTGTAACAATATTCACTACGCCATCGGGCAATCCAGAATCCTGAATAATTTCAGCCAACTTTAAAGCTGTGAGCGAAGTGGTTTCGGCAGGCTTTAGCACCACCGTGTTTCCGCAAGCCAAAGCCGGAGCAATTTTCCAGGCAGCCATCAATAAGGGGAAATTCCAGGGGATAATTTGTCCGGCAACGCCCAACGATTGCACTTTGCGGTTCGGAAATGCATACTCTAATTTATCGGCCCATCCGGCGTAGTAAAAAAAATGTGCCGATACCAGCGGAATATCAATATCACGGCTTTCGCGAATAGATTTGCCTCCATCCATAGTTTCAATAACGGCCAATTCGCGGCTTCGTTCCTGAATCATACGGGCAATGCGGAAAAGATACTTTCCACGCTCTTTGGCCGGCAACTTGCTCCAAACTGTATCGTAAGCTTTTCGGGAAGATTTTACAGCCAAATCCACATCCGAGGCATTAGCTTCAGCTATTTCAGCAATCTTTAATTCAGTAGCCGGATTTATGGTGTCGAAATATTTTCCCGACGAAGGCTTCACCCATTTTCCACCGATAAATAAATCATATTGCTTTTTTATTTTAGCGTGCGATGAACTTTCGGGTGCAGCAGCATAAGGGGCATCCCATCCCGATAGGGCTTTGTTTTCGTTCTTCATTTAAAGATTCTGAAATTAGATTGGGTAAAATTAGTAGGAAAGTTTAAAGGTAGAATGGATGGATGACAAATTCCGGTTTTTATTGATGCGATAGTTAGTATTACAACAAAGAGCACAACGGGTTTACGCTAAGCACACAGCGTAAATACTTCTGCAGATGGCTGAGGTCTTAGCTGGAGGCTTCCCCTAAAACTGAATATTATAGGTTATCGAAGGGATGATAAAGAAGTAATACGTCATCACGGCTTCGGTTTTATTGGGGTCGGTGGAGCTTTGTTTGAAGTTTATCATAAAGGCATTGGAGCGGTTATAAACGTTGTAAATGCTGAAATTCCAATTGCTTTTCCATTTTCGTTTGGGTTTGTCTTTGCTGTAAAGCGTTGCACCAATGTCGAGGCGGTGATAGTCGGGCATCCGTGCTCCGTTTCGGGTGGTGAACACAGGTACTTGCTGGCCTTGGTACTCAAAGCGTCCAGCGGGGGCAGTGAGAGGAGCTCCAGTGTAATAGATAAATGTGGCCGACACTTCCCAGCGTTTATTAATCTGATAGCTACCCACGAAAGTGAAATTATGAGGACGGTCGTAGCTTGCGGGATAGCTCACGCCTTGGTTTATGCCTGGGATGGTGCGTCGGATGCGGCTTAAGGTATAGGCTACCCATCCGGTGAGTTTCCCGGTTTGTTTGCGAACCATCACTTCCATGCCCATTGCCCGTGCTGTTCCCCGGCGGAGTTCGCCTTCGAAGGCGGGGTTGAGGAAGACGTTGGCGTGGTCTTTAAAATCGAAGGAATTCTGCATCCATTTGTAATAAAACTCGATGGAGGTTTCGAACATGTTTTGGTGAATGTTTCGAAAATAGCCGAAGCCAATCTGGTCGGCAATCTGCGGCTTTACGTTGGGCGTGGCCGGAAACCATGTGTCGAGCGGCGAAGCGTTGGCGGCTACGCTTCCAACTTGGATGTATTGTCGCATACGGTTGTAGCCTACTTTAATGGCATCTTTATCGGTAATGCTAACCCGTGCAGAAAACCGAGGTTCGAAACCATGCCAGGTGTTGTAGAAATCGCCTTTGGAGAAGGTGCGGGAGCCGACGGTGTCTAAATTGAAGTTTCGCTGGGATAGGGGGGCGGTGGAATTGGTGTCGTAGTTCTGCTGAAAGGTGTAGCTTTTGCCGGGACCGATATTGGTAAAGAAGGAATACCGTAAGCCGTAAGTGATTTCAATCTTGCTGCCGATGCGTTGTTCGTTGCTGAGATAAACGGCATTTTCCCAGGCATAAAGCGATGGGTAATTGATAGATTTCATCACCGTGTTTTCGTCCTTTGGGACAATATCGGCGGGATTGAAGGTGTGGAGGATGCTATGGTAGCCAAACTTTATGGTGTTCTTGGGATTGGGATAGAGGGTGAAATCGTATTTGAGGCCTTTATCAATGATTTTTGAAGTCCATTCGAAGGCTTCTTTGCCTGTGGGAATGCCGAATTTGTAATTGAAATTGGAATAAATGAGGGTGAGATTACTAAAGAGGCGGCTGGAAAAGAGATGATTCCAACGGACGGTGGCGGTGGTGTTTCCCCAGCCGAGGCCAAAGAGTTTGGCAACTTGGAATTTATCGCGTCCGAAATAGCCTGAGACGAAGACTTTATTGCGGTCGTTGAGTTGGAAATTCAGTTTGGTGTTAATGTCATAGAAATAGAGAACGCTGTTTTTAAGTTCGTTGTCTTTAGCGAAATTCAGGAGCAAATCCACATAATTTCTACGGGCTGAAATAAGGAAAGAGGCTTTATCTTTCTTGATTGGGCCTTCGATGGTGAGGCGGCTGGACAGTAAGCCAATGCCGGCAGACACGACATATTTCTTGGAGTTGCCTTCCTTCATTCGGACTTCCAAAACACTGCTTAGGCGTCCACCAAACTGAGCCGGGATGCCACCTTTGTATATTTGTGCATCACGAATGGCATCTTGATTAAAGACAGAAAAGAAGCCCATGAGGTGGGAGGCATTATAGACGGGGGCTTCGTCAAGGAGTATGAGATTTTGATCGAAACCTCCGCCACGGACAAAGAATCCGCTTGAGCCTTCGCCGCTGGTTTGCACGCCGGGAAGGAGCTGGATGGCCTTTATTAAATCCACTTCGCCCATTAGGGCGGGAATCTTTTTGATGCTTTCCATTTTCAGCATCGTGGTGCTCATTCCAGAGGAGGTGATGTTGGCATCGGCCTTTTCGGATGTTACCTGAATTTCGGTTAATTCGGTGGAAGAGGGTTTTAGTTCCCAATTTACCACCAAGTTGGTGGTTAAATTTACCGTGGTGTCGCGTGCTTGAAAGCCTGTGTAAGAATACACCAAAGCATATTTCCCGCTTGGAACAGTGAGGGAATAGAACCCATAAATATTGGTGGCAGCTCCGGTTTTGAGTTCTTTTACGTAAACGGTGGCCCCTATTAATACCTCACCTGTTTTTCCGTCTTTAAGTGTTCCGCTGAGGGTATGCTTGGCGGGGGACTGAGCAAAGGCGGAGGATATTCCGGCAATGAAAATTCCTATGCAAGAAAAGAAAAAGCGAAAATGAGGGGGCATTTAATGAAAAGACTAATCCACTTTCTCGGGTCGCATTTGCGGAAAGAACAACACTTCCTGAATGGTAGAATTATTGGTCATGAGCATGGCGAGTCGGTCAATGCCTATTCCAAGCCCGGAGGTAGGTGGCATACCGTATTCCAAAGCCCGAAGGAAATCGTGGTCGATAAACATGGCCTCGTGGTCGCCACGTTGCCCGAGTTTTAGCTGTTCTTCAAAGCGTTCGCGTTGATCGATGGGGTCGTTTAACTCTGAATACGCATTAGCGATTTCTTTACCATTTACTATCAATTCGAACCGTTCTACCAATCCGGGTTTGCTGCGGTGCTTTTTGGTTAGTGGCGACATCTCGATGGGATAATCAATAATGAAGGTTGGTTGAATGAAGTTTTTCTCGCACTTTTCGCCAAATATCTCATCAATCAGTTTGCCTTTGCCCATGGTGGGGTCGGTGTGGATGTTTAGTTTTTTGCACACATCACGCAATCCTGCCTCGTCCATTTCCGATACATCAAATCCGGTGTATTCTTTAATGGCATCATACATAGTTACTCTGCGAAATGGGCGTTGGAAATTCAAAACAGAATTGCCAAAGGGGACATTGGTAGTTCCGTGAACGGCTGTGGCTACATTTTCCAACATTTCTTCCACAAATTCCATCATCCAATAATAATCTTTATAGGCAACATAAATTTCCAATACTGTAAATTCAGGGTTATGTGTTCTATCCATTCCTTCGTTACGGAAATCTTTGGCGAATTCATAAACGCCTTCAAAGCCGCCTACAATGAGGCGTTTCAGATAAAGTTCATTGGCAATTCGTAAATAAAGCGGAATATCCAAAGCATTATGGTGGGTCATAAAGGGACGAGCCGCTGCACCGCCGGGAATGCTCTGCAAAATGGGGGTTTCTACCTCCAAATAGCCTTTTGCATTGAAGGTGTTTCGGAGCGAATTAACTATTTGGGTACGTTTAATAAAGGTTTCCTTCACGCCTTTGGTAACTAGCAAATCAACGTACCGCATACGGAAACGAAGTTCGGGGTCGGCAAAGGCATCGTGAACATTTCCTTCGGCATCGGTTTTTACAACCGGAAGTGGGCGAAGGGATTTAGATAGCAGTTTCAGCGAGGTAACGTGTATGGTTGTTTCTCCGGTTTGAGTGGTGAATACATAGCCTGAAACGCCAATAATATCACCAATATCAAGTAGCTTTTTGAAAACGGTATTGTAGAGGGTTTTGTCTTCGGTGGGACAAATGTCGTCGCGGCGGATGTAAACTTGTATCCGTCCGGTGCTGTCCATCAATTCGGCAAAAGAGGCATTCCCCATTATGCGGCGACCCATAATACGCCCTGCGATGGTTACATTTTCAAATCCCGGTTTATCTTTCTCGTAGTTTGCTTCTATTTCGGCAGCGGTAACGGTTACATCAAATTTTTCGGCAGGATAGGGTTCTATTCCCAGTTTGATTATTTCTTGCAGCGATTGGCGGCGGACGATTTCTTGTTCGGTTAATTCGTTTGTCATTATGGCGGCAAAGGTAATAGCGGGAGGGGTAAACTTAAAGAGGGAAAGTTTATATCTATAGTAATCGTTTTTAAAATGAAGATATGGGGGCTTGCCGTTAAAGTTGATGGTAAGTTATCAGTGTGCCAAGCAATCACATCAAATCCCTTCCCACATCACGTCGGTAATATTTCCCATCGTATTGAATGGTTTCGGCAGCAGCAATTGATTTAGCCACTGATTCAGCAATAGTTGTCCCAAAAGAGGTTAGAGCAACTACCCGGCCTCCATTGGTAATAATTTCACCATTGGAGTTTAGGGTTGTCCCCGCTTGAAAGGCAATAGTGTCTTGCACCTTTTCTATGCCCGAAATAACTTTTCCGTTTTCGTAATCCCCGGGATAACCTCCGGCTACGCACATAATGGTAACGGCGGTTTCTGGCTTTATTTTAATTTCAATTTTATCAAGTTTTTGTTTGGAAATGGCTATGAATATTTCCACCAAATCGGAATCGAGCAGCGGAATCACTACTTCGGTTTCGGGGTCGCCCATTCGGCAATTGTATTCTATCACCATTGGGTCACCGTTCACATTCATCAGGCCAATAAAAATAAACCCGCGGTAATCTATCCCTTCCTTTTTCAAGCCTTCAATTGTTGGGATAACTATGCGGTCTTCCACCTTTTTCAAAAAGGCTGCATCCGCAAACGGAACGGGAGATACTGCTCCCATCCCTCCGGTATTCAGCCCGGTATCGCCTTCGCCAATTCGTTTGTAGTCTTTTGCAGAAGGAAGAATTTTGTATGATTTTCCATCAGAAAGCACAAAAACCGAAAGCTCAATTCCCTTCAAAAACTCTTCTACCAGCACCTTTGCACCGGCTTCACCAAACTTCTTGTTCAGCAACATTGCTTTTAGTTCCGTTTCAGCTTCTGCTAAGGTTTCAGGAATTACAACGCCCTTTCCGGCGGCTAAACCATCAGCTTTCAGCACATACGGGGCATGCATCGTTTTCAAAAAAGCCAAACCATCAGCTATAGTGTCAGCTGTAAAGGTTTTTGATTTCCCGGCAGCAATGCCATTTCTAACCATAAAGGCTTTTGAGAAATCTTTACTGCCTTCCAGTCTTGCTCCGTCCTTTTTAGGACCAATAACCGGAATGCTATGTAACACATCATCGGCCAAAAAGAAATCGTGAATGCCTTTTACCAAAGGGTCTTCGGGGCCGACAACTACTAACTGAATATTATATTCAATAACTGCTTTTTTTATGGCTTGAAAATCATCTGCTTTGATAGATAAATTCGTTCCAAATTGCGATGTGCCTGCATTTCCCGGAGCGATGAATAATTTAGAAAGAAGCGGACTTTGAGAGAGTTTATAGGCAAAGGCATGTTCGCGACCACCAGAACCTAGAAGAAGAATATTCATTGATTGTAAAATTCAGATAAACAATTTAAGCCCAGAAAAAAGAAAAAGTGATTGTTAATAACAACCACTGTACTAGGAATTCTTCAAATATTTCCTATCAAAAATATTATATCGGATAATGCAATATAAAGCCCTGAAAGCATCTTTCATTCCTATTTTCTTCCCTTCTTCATACGTTCTTCCGTAATAAGAAATCCCCACTTCATAAATTCTGATTTTCGGAATACGTGAAATTTTTGCGGTAACTTCCGGTTCAAACCCAAAACGATTTTCTTTCAAATCCAAGCTTTTAACCAAATCGGCACGGAATAGCTTGTAGCAGGTTTCCATATCGGTGAGGTTAAGATCTGTAAATAAATTAGACGCAAAGGTGAGCATCTTGTTCCCGATAGTGTGCCAAAAGAATAGTATTCGGTGAGGATTCCCTCCCATAAATCGGGTACCATAAACCACATCAGCAAATCCAGCTAAAGCTGGTTTCAGTAGTAAAACATATTCTTCGGGGTCATATTCCAAATCGGCATCCTGAATAATTATCCAGTCGCCTGTAGCTATCTCAATTCCTTTGTGCAGAGCAGCACCTTTTCCCATGTTTACGGGCTGGTTAAATAGCTGCATGTTGGCTTCGGGATGAGCGGCAATGTATCTTTCAATTGCACCCGGTGTATCGTCTTTCGAGCAATCATTCACCAGCACAATTTCCTTCTGTATACCTTCCGGCAACACCACTGCCAGCACTTTGTCGAGAATAAGGTGTATAGTCCGCTCTTCGTTGTAGGCAGGAATAACAATAGATAGTTTTGTTGGCATATTTTAGATCAAGTCAATTAGAAATCCCAGTTATAGGTGTCTAATTCTTCTAAGCAATAGGTCAATAAATCAATACTTCCTTGAATATCTTCTTTATGTGCCATTTCTATTACCTGATGGATATGCCGTGTTGGAATAGAAACACAACCGGAAATTGCACCACCTGCTGTCATTTTCTGAATGGCACTGGTATCGGTTCCGCCTGCAGGTAATATCTCGGGTTGCCATTTTATGCCGTGCTTGTCGGCTGTATTTTTCATATATTGCACCATACGGTAATCACATACAACGCTTGAATCCATAATTTTTATGGCCGTTCCTTCGCCCAACTTGGTAACCTGCTCGTGAACGGTGCTGCCGGGAACATCGTAAGCAATGGTGGTGTCTAAGCCGAAACCAAAATCGGGTTGGATTTTAATGGCTGCAACCTGTGCACCTCTTACGCCTATTTCTTCTTGAACAGTAAAAACTCCATACACATCAAAGGGCAAATCTTTCACCCGACGAAGGGTTTCAATAAGCACATACACCGAAATACGGTTATCAATAGACTTACTGTTAATGCAATCGCCCATTTCAATAAAGGTACGCTCACGGGTAACCACATCGCCCACCTTAATATATTTAATTACCTCTTCACGTTTCATTCCTAAATCAATGAAATAATCGGTTAGTTTGGTAACTTTTGTGCGTTCTTCGGGACTCATAACGTGAATGGGTTTACTGCCCATTACGCCTATCAAGTCTTTTGTTCCGTGAACAATTACCCGCTGTGCAGTAAGTGTTTTAGGATCGAAACCTCCTAAAGGATGAAACCGCAAAAAGCCATTATCATCGATATGATTCACAATAAACGAAATTTCGTCCATGTGGGCGGCCACCATCACTTTCTTGCGACTTTTTCCTTTTTTAACGGCATAAACATTACCCATGTTATCGGTGTAAAGTTCATCCACAAAGGGCTTTACTTCCTTCATTACTACTTCACGAATCCGTTGTTCGTGGCCTGGTGCTCCTGGGGTTTCGTGAACCAAGCGAAGCAAATCAATTTTTAGTGCCATTTTTATTGAAAAGGGTGCAAAAATAGTAATTCAAACGAAATGAGGAAATTAGGTTTTATGATAGATGAATAATTATTTTTAAGGGTATTTTCCTGTTTCATCAGAATTCATTTCTCCAGTGGAGGCTTACCCAACAATTCGCGAAACTGTTCCTTACCCGGTTGCAGCATTTTTAAGTTCCCAATAAGCATTATGGCTCTTTCTAATTTTAATGCCGGGTTTTTTACTCCGGCCACATAATGAATTATATATCGCTGAAACCCGGGGCGGAGCAGGTAAAAACGGCGGCTACCTTCTTCGTCTTGCTGTAAAAGTTCAAACAGTTCTTCGGGCATTTCCATTCCAAATTCGCTATCATCTTCGCTAAGTACCACCTTTACTTTATCGCCATGCTTAATGCCTAGTTCTTTCATTCGCTGATTGCTCACGGTAATGTAATAGTCGCCTTGATTTAAGGCAACTAAACCGCAATGCCAAGAGGTTTTATCGTTTACACTACATATAAAGCGTCTTGAACCTCCTTTTCCCAGTAGCTCTATGGTTGTTTTTGGAACAACAACATAATGCACACCAAGCAAATGCTCTAACCTTTCGATGGAGGAAAGGAACTGAAGGGGTAAGGCACTTTGCATGAGGCAAAAATAATAGCAATATTCAAACAGCTATTTATACCACCGTTTTAAACGTAAACATTACCAACCCCAATTTATTCCACCACCACTTTCCCCACTCCCTTCCATTCCCCAACGCTTATACTCACAAAGAATATTCCGCTTTTGCCAACAGTTAGCGGCAAACGGTTATTCCCTTTCAAAGCATTGAAGCTATGGTTCAGAATAGTTCTTCCCATAATGTCTCTTACAGTTAATGTTCCTTTTTGGGTGGACGGGGAGCTGAATTCTATTACAGAGGATAAAGCTGTTGGATTAGGATAAATGCTAAGCACATTCTTATCTGCTTCCTTCTCTTTAAAACCAACAGTTAGTGGCGAACCTTTAAAAATAGTATGCAGGGTTTGATTAGTGATAACAGGCTCATTGAAGTCGAAGTAAATATCAGCTTCGTTCAATATCTGTGTGCCATCGGGTAGGTTTGGGTTTTGTTCCACATGATAAGTTAAGAACCCGTGGCTAGCCATTTCGTTTACATTGCTATCTGGAAGGAGTATGTTGTTAAACGTCCATTCCAAGACACTTGGGCCATACATTCTAAAGGTATAAGGATGGCTAGCTACGCCGGGCGTAACGGTGAAGATGTTTAAATCGGTATCTAAGGTATCACGAACCACTACAGTGAATGCCGTATCATTCCCAGTGTTTTGGAAACGGATAGCATATTGAATTTGCTGGTTTGGTTGGATGAAATGCTGCTCGGTTAACCCTGTTGGGAAACCTGTTTTGTCGTTGGGGTCGTAGCTCGAAGTTACAGGTGTGCAGAAAATATCTATTGGAGGGTCTGCATCATCTTGGGGGAAATTATTAACCTGATTGGGAATCCAACTGCTATCGCTACCACACAGCTCTATAAAATTATGTGGATACGGACAACCGGGAGCGTCCGGGTGTTGATATGTATTTAATCGCCAGAATTCACCATTGCTTTCATAAGAAAATGTTTGGTGTTGGCCTGATGCTAACAAAATACTATCAACATCATAAAGAATATCATTTTTATATCAATAGCGTCCTAAACGATTAAAATAGGAGAATCGGGAATAAGTATCTCAAAATACCTTTGAGTTGCATAACCACACCCAATTCTCCGATGGCAAACATAACACTTTTCGCCCAAATTGTATCCAAACTGGATAGGAACAAATTTT
>CANJNG010000006.1 GCA_947475205.1 Bacteroidota bacterium | reverse complement strand
CCAAAGTAGAAGTTTCATGCTTAAAACGACTGTATGAAGCCGATTTGTCAGATATTTTAAATGTCACATTATCAGAACCTGTTGAGGTGTGGTAATACATCCGCATTCCCGAATAATCGGCACTTAAATCGAAATAGTAAAAACAGCCGGAATTGCTTGCACCACTTGGGTTTTCGGCAGTAACGTATATTCCTTTGAAAAACTCAAGGAAGGTGTCGGCATCTTTAATTTTCATGCCACCTTGGTAGGATGCTGCATTCTTTAATTCGTTTGCCAAATTAGCCGAAAGCTTGATTCTAACTTGTGGGGCTTGATGCAACCAATTTATATTAACACTATCGGTAAAAGCCGGATAAATCCAACCTTCGCCAATGGGAGTTGAATTATCATAAGCAAAATCACGGTTTGAATTATAACTGGAATCACCATTCATTGCTTCGGTGAGGCGGTAAATCTTAACCAATTGGGCAGCTTCGCTTTTACTTCCATTACCGTAGATATTAGCCAATGAGCTATTATAAACGAACGAAAGCACCAAGGAATCTATGGTGGAATTTTGAAAAGTGGAAGCGAAAACTGAATCGGCAATGAGATTGTCGGGACGAAGCTGAGCATAAAATGAGGCTTCCGTTTTGCCAAAAATTGGATCAAAAGCTGAACCTAAAACCACCGATTTAGTGCTTGATTTTGCGGCTGTATCAACAATACTCCAAGCCTTAATAGTTGACCCCGTGTTATAAGTAGCTTCCATCATATCGCCTTCGGGCAACAAATCTAAACCCAAAGCTTGATTTTCTTTCTTGCAAGAATTTAAAGTAACCAGGATTAGAAGCGAGAAACTAGCGTATAACGAAATATTTCTGTTGGTAAAACGCAAATTTGGTTTTTGAAGGCACAAAGCTAACATCTTTAAACTAATTAGAATGCGATTAGAATGCGATTGCCTGTGGAAATTAGATATTGACAATAGATGTGTAATCAAAAAAATTGCGGAAAGAAAGGCTATTTCTTCCCGCAATTTAATTTTTTAGATTTATTTATAGTTCTGCAAATCTTAGGCTAATTCAGGCTGGCCAACCATTACTTCGTTATAAAACTCGTTGTAAGCATCGAAGTAATTCTCGGGGTCTTGATAAGTAAGCAAAGGCAAGTCAGATGCTTTTACATGTGCTTGCACTTCTGGGTTGATATTTTCTGCGGCATAAATAATCCCATCTGCAAAATCAATGGCGTTTTTCATCAAGGTAGTGTAATCGGTGCTGGCTAAATGAGCCACATCGGGTTTCTTGATGCCTTCCATCACAATTTTCTTAGCAAAACTTGACTTGAACTCACCCGGAAAATCGTCATCATAAAGTGATAGCACAAATTTAGCATCGGCAAACAATGGGTCTTCCTTCAAGGCTTTTTTTACAATCATCGGCAAAATGCTGCTCATCCAGCCATGGCAATGAATAATATCAGGCATCCATCCTAGTTTACGGACAGTTTCAATCACTCCACGAGCAAAAAACACCGTGCGTTCGTCATTATCTCTGTAAAAATTACCGTCTTTGTCATAGGTCATAAATTTACGTTGAAAATAATCGTCGTTATCAATAAAATACACCTGCATGCGTGCACTTTGAATGGAAGCTACTTTTATAATTAATGGATGGTCATTGTTATCCATGATTATATTCATCCCTGAAAGGCGGATTACTTCGTGAAGTTGGTTTCTTCTTTCATTAATTAGCCCGAATCTTGGCATAAAAGTTCTAATTTCTTTCCCTCTTTCCTGTATCGCCTGAGGAAGGTATCGGGATGTTTTTGACATGGGTGATTCTTCAACATACGGGAATATTTCCTGTGATACGAACAAGACTTTTGCTTTCTTCATTCTTAAATGAGTTAATTAATAAATTAAAAATATTATGCAAAATTAAGTACAAATTTTCCAATCAACAAAATTCTTTTTCTTTGCTCTCTACAATTTCTACGAATAACTCTATCACCGCTTCATTTATGCAAGTTTTTACAACGGTTTCGGAAACGCAAAAACAGATTGAAAACTGGCAAAGCAACGGACTTAAAATTGGTTTTGTGCCTACAATGGGGGCATTGCACGCCGGACATATTTCATTGGTGAAGCAAAGCTTGGAAGATAATGACCGCACGGTGGTGAGCGTTTTTGTGAATCCGAATCAATTCAACAATGCTGCGGATTTGGAAAAATACCCCAGAACATTTGACCGTGATAGCGAAATGCTGAGAGATGTGGGCGTAGATTTGATGTTTTTTCCTTCTGTAAATGAAATTTATCCTACTCCAGATATTCGAAAATTTGATTTCGGTGATTTAGAAAAAGTAATGGAAGGTGAACACCGCCCTGGACATTTTAATGGTGTAGCTCAAGTGGTAAGTCGGCTATTTGAGATCGTGATGCCCGATAATGCCTATTTTGGCGAGAAGGATTTTCAGCAATTGGCTATTATTAATGCTATGGTGAAACAATTGGCTTTAAAAGTGAAGATTGTTCCTTGCACAATTTTACGGGAAGCCAACGGCCTTGCAATGAGTTCACGCAATGAACGCTTAAATACTACTGACCGTGAGAATGCCAAAGTGATTTATGAAACACTAAAACAAGCAAAAGAGGAATTGGCCACAAATGGCGTTGAAGTGGTTAAGAAAAAGGCAATTGAACGATTAAATAGCTCCGGCTTTTTGAAAGCGGAATATTTAGAAATTTCGGAAGCGGAATCGTTGAAAGCAGCAAATAAAATTGAGGCCGGACTAAACTATATTATATGTTTAGCCGTTTGGTTAGGCGATGTGAGGTTAATTGATAATGTGAGGGCTTAAAGTATGTAAACAGTCATCAAAGACTATTTAAAAAATTTAGAAACTCGCAATAACGCAAATCTCAAATAACGCTAAGCCTCGCCACCTTCGCTCAGCGTTCCGGTGAATCCCATCGAAACAGCTGCTTTTTCAATTTTCAGTTTCCCGCCGCCTTCGGTGTCAATTATAAAAGTAGTGTCGCGTATTTCGGCAATCTTACCATGAATACCACCCATTGTTACCACTTTATCGCCTTTCTTAATTTCCTCCCGAAACTTCTTTTCATCTTTCGACTTTTTCATTTGAGGACGAATCATAAAGAAGTAAAACACCACCATTATCATCCCCATCATTATCAACGACGAAACACCACTGCCACCTTGGGCTTGCCCCATTAAAAGAGTATTGAACATTTAGTTTATTATTTAAATTTTATTTTTGCTCTGAACCTGCTGGCACAAGAATTTCACCTGACAATTCCAACACCTTTGAATTAGGATTAGTATTAGCCAAAACAGTAACGTGTTTGGTAACCGTCCCTTTTTTTCCATCACTATCGAAAACGACATCTATTTTTCCATTTTCGCCCGGCTTTACAGGAGTTTTAGAATATGTTGGAACTGTGCAACCACAACTTGCTGTAGCACTTGAAATCAACAAATCAGTTTTACCTGTATTCGTAAATTTGAAAGAGAACGAAACTTTCTCACCTTGGATAATCTTTCCAAATTCATATTTTTCCTTTTCGAAAGTCATTACTGGAGCATTTGCCGTGTCGGTAGCAGTTTCAGCATTTGCTGATTGGGAATTTTCTACCGTTTCGGTTGAGATAGTATCTTTGGCCGTTTGTTTTCCGCCACAGGCCACAAAACCCATCACGGAAAGATAAATACAAGCATTTATTGCTAATCGTTTATTCATTTTTTAAAATTTGCCGCAAAACTAATTCTTTTGAACGTAGATACTCTTTTGAAAAAAGAAAACCATTTGTTTTTTCGGGCAATAGGGCTAATGTCGGGCACATCCTGCGACGGACTTGATATTTGCTACTGCACTTTTCGTTTTTCAGAAGCCAAATGGCACTTTGAAATCTTAGAAGCAGAAACCATTCCCTACACAGCATTTTGGCAGGAATCGTTAAGTAAAGCCAATACACTTTCAGGCCGAGACCTCACTTTACTGCATAAGAACTTCGGCAACTTTAGTGGCGAAATGGTCAATAGCTTTATTAGTAAGTATAACCTCCCAAAGCCCGACTATATTGCATCACACGGCCACACCGTTTTCCATGAACCACATTTGGGGTTAAACTTACAGATAGGTGATGGTAATTGCATTGTGGCCAAAACCAGAATTCGCACCATTGCCGATTTTCGCAGCCTAGATATTGCTTTGGGCGGACAAGGGGCTCCACTCGTTCCTATTGGCGACAAATTGCTTTTTGGGGAATATAATGCCTGTTTGAATTTAGGAGGCATTGCCAACATTTCATTTGAACACAACGGCCAGCACATTGCCGGAGATATTTCACCCTTTAACATATTGTTCAATCATTATGCTAACCAATTAGGAAGCCCTTTTGACGATGGTGGGAAATTTGCTGAATCGGGAATAGTAAACGAAGAACTTTTAGACAAACTGAATCAGCTGCCTTTTATTTCTGAGCCTTTCCCTAAATCAATGGGAATAGAAAAAATCAATCAAGCATATTTCCCTATTCTAAATCAATACGGTGTAACTAATGAAGACTTCTTAGTAACCCTTTCCAGGCATTTTGTACAAACTTTAATAAATACTATAACGCAGCACAACATTAAAAGTCTCTTAGTAACGGGAGGCGGAGCGTATAATGATTTTTATATTGAGTCAATCAAAGCTGAAACATCAATTCGTGTAACAATTCCCGATTCGAAGACCATCAATTTTAAAGAAGCCTTAATATTTGGTTTTTTAGGATGCTTAAAAATGGCTAACCAAATAAATGTATTAAAATCAGTAACCGGTGCCAAAACCGACTCTGTTTCCGGAGTTGAATATGTAGTATGAAGTATAATTACATAGTTATTGAAGGGATTATTGGCTCGGGGAAAACAACGCTTGCCACTATGTTAGCTGAAGAATTTAATGGGCGACTTATCTTAGAAAAATTTGCCGACAATCCATTTCTGCCAAAGTTCTACGAAAACCCGGCACAATATTCCTTCCCGCTCGAAATGTCCTTCTTAGCCGAACGCTACCAACATATCGCCAACGAACTAACCGGGCAGGATTTATTTCATAATTTCACCATATCCGACTACCATATTATAAAGTCATTAATTTTTGCACAAAACAACCTAACGACCGATGAATATAAATTGTTTACTACTATTTATAAAATCATCTTCCATCAAATACCAAAACCTGATTTATGGATATATTTGCACGTTGACCCGCAAAAGGCTTTAAAGAATATACAAAAAAGGGGACGCAGTTATGAACAGAATATAACAGTAGAATACCTAGAAAATATCCAAAAAGGCTACCTTAACTACCTTAAACAACTCACTAATCAACGAATTTTAATGATAAATACAGATACTATTGACTTCGTATCGAACAGTAATGACTACTTGAATATCAAGCACTTAATTTCATTAGACTATGATTACGGAATCACTTTAAAGTAGTTATATCAAAAAAATATTACAAACTTGTTAACCGTATATTTTTTTTTCTACTTTTGCCCCTACTTAATTGTAGAACAAAACACCTAAAGTAAACACTATAAAGAAAATGAAAAAACAATTATTATTACTAACATTAGTATCAGCAATGGCATCCACTACCTTCGGTCAAGGTGCTGCTGCAGCGGGAGGGACAGCAATCCCTAAAAAAGCCTACAAAAAATGGTCTGTTGGGATTAACGGAGGAGTAAATATGTTTTATGGAGACATAAAACAATACGATTGGGCTCCGGTAATGCACAAAAATGGCTCAAGCCGCTCTGAATTGGGCTTTGGAGTTCAAGGCAATGTATCTCGTACCTTAGGCAATATTTGGGGAGTAAGGGGTTCATTGATGTATGGAACATTGGCCGGGATGAAAAGAGCTACCACTCCAAGTGTTGCAAACCATGGTGGATCATACATTAACACTAAACTTATTGAATATGATTTGACCCTTACTGCAAACATATCAAACATGTTCTTCTCTGACAAAACAAAAGCTCGCAAAATTACAGTTTATGGGCTTGCCGGAGTTGGTTTGATGCATTTCCGTACCTTAAAGAAAGGTTTAAAGGATGATGTTTGGATTGCTTCACAAGGCTATAAAACACAAGGCACAGAAAAGAAAGCAATGACCAGTGAGGTAGTAATTCCAGTTGGATTAGGCATAAAATTTCGTTTAAGTAAATCTTTGGATTTGACAATAGAAAACACGCTATATAATGTTAACTCTGATAAATTGGATGCGACAGCAAAGGCTCTAACATCTAGAGACAAATATATGTACACCAGCCTTGGTTTAGCTATGAAATTTGGCAAGAAAGGTGCTGAAGAAGCTGCTGAATGGACTAACCCTTATGCTGATATTGCTACTAACATGGACGAGGTTCAAACCAATATTGACGGTTTAACTAAAGATACTGACGGTGATGGTGTAGGTGATCATTTCGACAAAGAGCCTAATACTGCTGCTGGTGTAACAGTTGATGGTGCAGGTCGTGCAATGGATACTGATGGTGATGGTGTTCCAGATCATTTAGATGCTGATCCATTCACAGCTAAAGGTGCAAAAGTTGGTTCAGACGGTAAAGAACTTGATTCTGACGGAGACGGTGTTGGCGACAGCAAAGACCTAGAGCCTAACACTCCAGCTGGTGCTTTAGTTAACTTCCAAGGCAAGAAAATTGAAGTTCAACCCGGCAAAGCTGCTGCTGAATCTTCAACAACTTATGTTTCTGGTGGCTTACCTTCAATCTACTTCAAAGTTAATAGCTCACAAATCGACTACTGGTCTAGTTACGACAAGTTAGCTGAAGTTGCTCAAGCGTTGAAAGCTGCACCAAGTGCTAAACTAAGAATTATTGGTAACGCTGACCAAACAGGTTCAGAAGGCTACAACAAAACGTTAGCTGAAAAACGTTCTAAAGCTGCTGCTGATAACTTGAAGAAAGTTTACGGTGTTGATGCTGGACGTATCACTACTGAAACACGTGGTAATTCTGAGCCACTAACAGGTGTTAAAGATGCATACAATGTAAATCGTCGTGTAGATTTCGTTATTGTAAAATAATAATCTCATAGTATTAAATTTAAAGAAGCCCTTCGATTAAGTTCGAAGGGCTTCTTTTTTGACATTTACTAAAGCCCGTTTATCTTAGCACAAAATATCCATGCCAAAATCAGAAGCCGACATACTAACCGAAATATTTGATTCGCAAAGACAGCTAACCAAATATTACTTATCAAAACTCAAAGAAATTGATCCATTAAAGACCTATACCTTTGATGGGGTTGATTTAAATTCCTATTATTGGATAATTGGCCACTTGGCTTGGGCCGAATATTTTTTGATTGTACGTTCCTGCTTAAATCAAAAGATGGATGCTCCTGAATGGTTAAAACTATTCTCCATCGGAAGTAAAATTTCCGACTCTGCCGAACTTCCTCCTTTCAAAAGTGTTTTAGATTTCTTTAAGTTAGTTCACCAGTACGTTCTTGAAAATGCAATTACGCTAACTGATGAACAATTAGCCATGAAGAACTACAAAGCCCTAAGCTTTTCAGGAGATGATTCAGTAAGAGCAATATTTCAACATACTATTCGACACGAAGGTGTTCATTGTGGGCACTTAGGTTTACTTTGTAAAATTAACGGAATAGCTACAGTATAGATGGAATTTGAAATTGGTCTATCGCCCTGCCCGAACGACACATTTATGTTTTGTGCGATGCTGGAAGGCTTGGTGGATACCCACGGAATAACATTTATCCCAGTGATGAAGGATGTTCAGGAACTGAATAAGCTTGCGTTGAATGATGGAATAGACATTACCAAATTGAGCTTCTACACCTATTGCCAAGTAAAAGACAATTACAACCTACTTGATTCAGGAAGTGCATTAGGAAGAGGTGTAGGTCCCTTATTGGTTACCTTGGCTAAGTCCGAATTTAATATGGAGGTGCCTTTGCCTAGCAATGTTACTGTTGCAATTCCCGGGAAAGATACAACTGCGAATTTTCTATTTTCTTACTTTCAACATGACGAGGTGGCTAAGAAGTTTATGATCTTTAACGAAATTGAAGGTGCCATTATAAACGAACTGGTAGATTGTGGCGTAATTATTCATGAAAACAGATTTACCTATCAGGATAAAGGATTAAAAAAGATTGTGGATTTGGGCGAATATTGGGAATCGAAAACTAAATTACCAATACCACTGGGAGGCATAGTTGCTAAGAAAAACTTAGGTAAAGAGTTTGCTGATTTAGTCTCTGATATTTTACTTCAGAGTATCCTGTATGCAAGAACTAACACGGATAGGGTTATGCTCTTTGTTCGGCAGCACGCTCAGGAAATGGATGAAGCGGTAATGCAGAAACATATTGATTTATATGTAAATGACTTTTCGCTGAGCTTAGGCAAAGAAGGAAGACAAGCAATTGAATTAATGGATTCCATTGTTTCAAAACCAGTTGTTAGCTGATGAAATTACTGATTGTATCCGCAACTAGGCTTGAGATTGAGCCTTTTTTAAGGAAGCTAAATATTGATATTACCGCCGAAAACAGTACATTCCAAATTGAAGCAACCTCTTTAAGGTTATTAATAACGGGAGTTGGAATGGTTGCAGCTGCGGCGGTTGTCGCCGGAGAATTAGCAGTAAATAAATATGATTTGGTCCTGAATATTGGCGTTGCCGGTTCGTTTGATAAAACGGTTGCACTGGCATCACTCTTTTATGTGGAAACTGATTCTATTGCTGACCTAGGCGTGGAAATGGGGCAGAAGTTTATACCCATAACGCAATTAGGCTTGGCCAGGCAGGAGGATATTCAGTTAATGGCGAACCCGGGTGATTTTAAGCAAAGGTTCGAACACCTTCCTAAAGCTATTGCTATTACCAAGAATACAGGCTCGGGAAGGGTATCAATCATATCCTACCTGCAACGACAGTTTAAACCCAAACTGGAAAGTATGGAAGGGGCGGCGGTGTTTTATGCCGCTACCCTATTTAAAACGCAATGCATTCAAATACGCTCGGTTTCAAACTATGTGGGCGAACGCGATAAACGAAAATGGGATTTGAAAGGGGCAGTGGAAAATCTTTCGGGGTTTTTGGTGGAGTTTTTGGAAAGTATAACATAGGAATAGAGCCATTCAGTAATATTATTCGTCCCATCCCCACTACCCCCAATTCGCATAGCTTTGCATCGAATTCCTTCCGAAATTTTGAGACACTATTTATCCCTGCTATTTTTTGTTTTCCTGTTGCCGGCGGGTTTATTGGCTCAGAAAGGAACTGATGAAAAGCTGGCTAGGCAATATCTTCAAAACAAAGAATTTGATAAGGCTTTGCAACTCTACGAAAAGCTATACGATAATCGGGGTGGAGAGATTTATTACAACGATTATCTGGCTTGTCTGATGGAGCTTCAAAACTTTGCCGATGCTGAGAAGTTGGCCAAAAAGCAAGTAAAAAAATATCCCTACGAAAACCCCTACATTATTGATTTGGGCTATATCCATCTCTTGAAAGGTGAAAAGGATAAGGGCTACGAGCAATACGATAAGGCTCTGAAACTACTCCGAGCAAATGAACAGGAAATCCGCAACACGGCTCAGGCATTTCAAGACAGAGGCGAAGCTGATTATGCCATAAAAACGTATGAAAAGGGCAGGAAACTATTTGGCGGAATTTTAGCTTTTCATTTCGAGCTGGCCGATATTTACGCAGCTAAAAAAGATGTTCCGAAGGTTTTCAATGAATATATAGATGCCGTAAACGAAAACGAAGGCCTGCTTCAAAATGTGCAGAATGCCCTGCAAACTATGCTTGCCGATGATTCAAACGGGAAGAAGAATACGTTTTTAATGGAACTTTTGATACGAAAAATTCAGGAAAACCCCGACAGGAATGTGTTCAGTGATTTGCTTATCTGGCAATATATTCAGGCTAAAGATTTTGAATCGGCCTTTGTTCAAAGTAAGGCTTTAGATAAACGGTTTAAAGAAGAAGGACAACGCCTGATGAACTTAGCTTCGCTCTGCCGGACAAATCAGGCTTGGGATGTGGCGGTGAAATGCCTTAAATATGTTATAGATAAAGGGGATGAAAACGGGTATTATATTCCGGCTAAAATGGATTTGGTGGAGGTTATGAATAAAAAGATAACTGAAAGTGGAAATTTCACCCAAAAGGACATTACAGATTTAGAAACGCTGTATCGGACAACGGTAAACGAATTGGGGAAAACCCAGCAAACGGTAAAACTCATTCGGGGATGGGCACATTTAGAAACCTTTTCACTAAACAAACCCGATTCGGCCATTTCGCTGCTTGAACAATGCATCGATATTCCCGGAATTAACCAACGCGAACTGGCCGAAGCCAAAATGGAGTTGGGCGATGCCCTTTTGTTTATTGGCGAAGTGTGGGATGCCAGTTTAATGTATTCGCAAGCCGAGAAGATGTTTAAGAACGACCCCATTGGTCAGGAAGCAAAACTAAGAAACGCCCGACTATCCTATTTTAAAGGAGAATTTGAATGGGCACAGGCTCAGCTTAACGTGCTGAAATCGGCCACTTCGCAACTCATAGCCAACGATGCACTCTACTTGGCATTACTCATCGGCGATAACATTATTGAAGACAGCACCGGTGGAGCATTGATTTTATTCGCGAAAGCTGATTTGCTGAAATTTCAGAATAAAGACAGTGAAGCTCTGCAAGTTTTAGATTCCATCAATCCGCAATTTCCGGGAAATATGCTGGCCGATGATATTCTGTTTATTAAATACCAAATTGCCCTGAAACGAAACCAAAACGACACGGCTGCCAGCTATTTGAGTGCCATTTATCAAACCTATCCGGATGAAATATTAGCCGACGATGCACTGTTTAAATTAGCCGAACTAAATGAAACCCGTTTGGCCAATAAAGACAAAGCCCGGGACTTGTATCAGGAGTTTCTGTTACGCTATCCCGGTAGTTTACTTACGGTTGAAGCCCGTAAACGTTTCCGGGAGTTAAGGGGTGATAAGGTAAACTAAGAAAACAATGGTTCGCAGAAGAAGTAAGTAGTTTTAGTCACAACCGGCATTTTGCATTTAGAAGTATCAAGTTTAATTTCTGCAACCCAAAACTATTTCCTATCCAACTGAACAAAGCTAAAATCCAAGGTATTCTTTTCGTCTTTTGGATGAAATACATCGGAAGTAACCGTCCAGTCTTCTACAGAAATATATGGGAAAAAAGTATCTCCTTCAATGTGTACTTCCACCTGTGTTAAGTATATTCGGTTGGCTAAGGGCAAGGCTAATGTATAAATTTCTGCACCACCCACTATCATTGGTTCTGCATCATCTTTAGATAAGCTAAGAGCTTCCTCAAGCGATTTAACCACTTCCACTCCTTCGGCTTTCCAGTTTTCGTTGCGGGTAATTACAATGTTTCTTCGGCCGGGTAGCGGTTTACCCACCGATTCAAAGGTTTTCCGACCCATAATAATGCAATGCCCGAGCGTTTTCTCTTTAAAGAACTTTAGATCGGCGGGTAAATGCCAAAGCAGTTTTTTGTCTTTACCAATAGCGAAATTTTCAGAAACAGCAGCAATGAGCGATATAATCATAAAAGCAAAAGTTTTAAGACGGCAAATTTAGCGGAAAGGGCAAATTCTGTCCAATTTTCATTACTTAAAAGGACAAAGTTATTATGCCTAATTATGATAGTAATTGCTGACTGCTTCTCACCACTTCCAAAATATTCGGGTAGGTTTTATACTGATACGCATCCATCTCTTCAAAACTTACCCATACCGAATCCTCAATATCTTCCTCGGTTTGCAGTATAGGGTTTTGCTTTTCGGGGATGCTCATAAAATACCAATAGGTTTTCTTCAAAATCAATTTGCCTTTTTCACGGTATGTGTGATACGAATCGGGTAAAGGTGCTTTTATTTTCAGGTTCTCCAATCCGCATTCTTCCCACACCTCCCGCAATGCAGCTTGCTCCGGGCTTTCGCCCTTATCAATTTTTCCTTTGGGCAAATCCCACCATCCCCGCCTAAAGAAGAGGAGAAATCTCCCATCCGGTTCAAACACTATCCCTCCGGCAGCTTCTACCAATTTGGCTTCTCTTAATATTTCGTCCAACAATTCCGTTTGCGATAAGGCAACGGACACCGACTCAGAAACTTCACCTGATTCAATAGCTTTGATTATTTCTAAAACGCTTTTTCCTTCATTTTTAGCCCTGTTTTTATTTTTTTCAGAAGAAATAACAGGGATATTGTTCACATAAACTTGCACCATAGATTTTTTAAGTAGGTTTGCCGAATGAGTATTTACAACCGGAATATTGCTGCTAAAGTATCACAATTTCTATTGCAAGCCCAAGCCGTTAAGCTACAACCCAACCAGCCATTCACCTGGGCTTCGGGCTGGAAATCACCTATTTATTGCGACAATCGTGTAACGCTTTCTTACCCAAATATCCGCACATTTATCCGACAGGAACTGGCAAAAGCGGTAACCGAAAAGTTTGGCCAACCCGACCTTATTGCCGGAGTAGCTACCGGAGCAATTGCTCAAGGAGTATTGGTGGCTCAGGAATTGGGACTTCCGTTTGTGTATGTGCGTTCCGCTCCGAAAGAACATGGAATGGCCAATTTGATTGAAGGGAAGATAGAAAAAGGGCAAACTGTTGTGGTGATTGAAGACTTAATTTCTACGGGTGGTAGTAGCCTCAAGGCGGTGGAAGCACTCCGAAATGCCGGAGCCGATGTAAAAGGAATGGCCGCTATTTTTACTTACGGGTTTCAAACTGCTACCGATGCCTTCAAAAAAGCAAAATGCCCGCTCATTACCCTTTGCGATTATGAGTTGATGATTAGTTCCGCCTTGGAAAATAATCTGATTCTTGAAAAAGATTTAAGCACCTTGAAGAACTGGAGAGAGAATCCGGGTGAGTGGGGAAAATAGGATAATCTTTATATTCATAGTATAATGAGTGGCAAGGCAAATAGGGTGCTTACTTATCAGTTCGCTGCCGGATTAGAAACAATTTACCCTTACATCTCCGATTTCAAAACCTTTGGCCACTTGCACCCGAATATGAAGGTTGTAAATCATTTGGGAGTAGGCTCAAACGGAGGGAAAGAATACGAAGTGTTTGAAGAAATAGCCCTGCTTTGGGTTATTAAAATGAAGCCTTATTACAAGGCAGAGATATTAGAATTAGAAAAGAATAAGCACATCCGATACCTTTCTCAGGTGCAAAAAGGCATTCACCTGACCATTGACTTCAAGTTTGAAACAAATCCCGATCTGAATCGAGTAAGCGTAACGGAATTGGTAGAAGTAACAGGAAACGTACTTATTGCGAACTATTTCATCAATCTGCTTTCAAATATTCATAAAGGGATGTTTGAAAAGTTGGCTGATGGATTACGCCGATAGTGCAAATCAAGATTCCCATTGAGTTTTGCTCTTAGCAAAACCTCAGCAGACCCTAAAGTAGCAATCGCTGTTTAAACCTTCCCCATTAACCAACGCAAAGGCTTCAACAACTTGTTTCCCAAAGTATATTCTCTCGATTTCAGAACATTGGTATAGTCCATTTTGTATTTCAGCAGGGTTTCGATAATAAAATTAGCGTGTTTTTGCCGGATATAAGCAATAAGGGTGTCTAGGTTTTTATTGGCTACCTGAAAGGTGCGGGAGGAATCAAGGATGCGGATTTTAAGTAGCACGATCTCAATTTTCCGAAACTCAAATTTCTTTTCTCCAAAGCCAATCCATAAGTCCCAATCTTCAAGACCCAATTTACTAAGGTATTCATCATATCCTCCAACCCCAAGAATGCTGGCTTTTCTGATTACCGCCGTAACAAAAAGCACATTGTAGGTTACGAAGTTAAATTGGTCAAATTTGGGGACGTCTAGAAAGTCATTTGAGGATCCAAACTGTTGTCCGTTGCCATACACCACCGACACTGAACCGGAGTTTTCCAAAATAGCAACGGCTTCGCTCAAAAAGTTTTCTCCAAGCATATCGTCCCCGTCGAGCGGAAGAATGTACTTTCCTTTACTTTGGGCTATGCCAATATTTCGGGCAACGCTAGGGCCTGAATTCGTTTCTAAGCAAATCACTTTCACCCCCGGACGGTTGTAGTTTTTTAGTTTTGTTCTCGTTGCCTCGTCGGTTGAGCAATCGTCAATCACAATAATTTCAGTATTGGAATACTCCTGATTAAAAACCGAATCAATGGCCTCATCAATATATTTACCATGATTAAAGCAGGGGATTATCACAGAAACTATGGGAAGTTCGTTTATATTCATTGCTTAATCGTTTTCAAAAACATGTTTCCATTCCCTGTTAAATCGTTCAGCAGTAAAATGCTGCCGGGCGTATTCAAAACTGTTTGTGCTAAGGTATTGGTATTTTTCGGGATTGGAATGCAGGAGGCTCAAATTAGAGAATAGTTCTTTTACAATCTGCTCTTCACTTGCATTTTCAATCAAATAGCCATTGTAGTCCTCTTTCAGGTGTTCAGCAATCCCACCAACATTGGTGCTTAGGCACACTACATTGTGAGCCATTGCTTCCATTATCACCAAAGGCATTCCTTCCCTATCAGAGGTAAGAATAAGGATATGGGCATTGCTGTATAGTTCCGATAATCGCACCTCATCGGTAATGTTCCCTAAAAACGTGCAATTAGGTTTATCCTCTTCCAGCACGGCATCGGATAATCCTCCACCGATAAAGTTAATCTTTACGGCCCATTCAGCCCAACAAAGGCTGGATAACTTCCCGGCCAAATGAATCCGCTTTTCCGGGCTGTTGCGTGACACAAAAACAATGTTCGGCTTTTTGATACTGCTTTTCGGTGTAGGCTTTGCAGGGACATTTACTTTATTGGTAATCGTAATAACCCGCTCGTTTAATTGAGGCGAAAGATTGCTTTCCTGATACTGCAACGCAAGATTGGCTTTTGTTTTTTCGTTTATTGTTATCCGCTGGTTTATCCTGTTTGCCAAGGGAAGACTTTCATACTCCACTCCTATTTCACCTTTATGGACAAAGGCATGAATGAGGTCAATGCACTTTACGGTCGGCCTAAGTTTTGGAATAATGCTGTAGAAATACATGCAATTTCCCCCAAAAGCAAGGGCCTTGGGAGATTGGTTTATCTTAAAAATCAAGGCTTGCAGAAAAACATTTCCCAGCCAATGCTTATGCTTTATTAAGGGATAAAGCTCAAAGCAGGTAGCCATTTCGCTAAAACTGTTCTTAAAACAATTGTCGGAAGAGGGAAGGGTGAATATCACCCAAGGGTGTTTGTCTTTTATTGCATTTACAATTTCCAAATGCACCTTTTCGGCACCACCCGTGTGGTAATAGGGAATGAAAACAAAAACTCCTTCTTTGTTTGCTGTGGTCAGAACCCGGACAATATTCCGGGCAATAAGCAATTTAATGTTTGTCCAGTCGTAGAGCCTTGTTACGATGGAGTATAAGTGAAGGCGTTGAAGGATATTTTTGGCAATCCCTAACAAAACTTTTGCATTATTTCCCAATGTTCTTCACACATCTTGTCTAATTGGAAGTGGGTTTTAATCCTTAGCCGATTTTGTTCCCCAACACTTTTTCTAAGCTCTTTGTCTAAGGCCAAACGGATTATGTTTTCGGCCAGTTTTGCTGCATCTTTTGGCGGCGAAAGCCATTCTGAATTTTGTTCGCCAACAGCCTCACGAATACCCGGAATATTGGTACCCACAATAGGCAAACCCCAATCCATTGCTTCTAAAAGCGAATTGGGCAGCCCTTCGGTTACCGAACTCAGGATATGAATGTCGGAGGCTTGATTTAGACCCGCAATATCTTTTTGGTTGCCAAGAAATCTTACATTTCCATAAATGCCGAGTTCAATGGACAGGTTGATTAAATCCTGAGTAGTATTTCCTAAAATCCCAGCCAATAGCAACACCGGATTTATGCCTTTTGGGGCAAGCTGCTCTTTCACAATTTTCCAAGCCCGAAGTAGGGTGTCATGGTCTTTTCGCAAGGCAATATGGGCAACCATCAGGGCTTTGAAATCGGTGCATTTCATTCCCAGTTTCTCGTTCCAGTGTTCGGGGCTAAAAAGAGGTTCAATCTTTTCGGGGCCGTTCAAAATCACTTTCACTTTTGTGGCAGGCACTTTAAGTTCCTTCACAAGAAAGTCGGCACCGTTTTGCGAATTGGATACAAAAAGTGGAGTGCTTTCTAAAGCTAATTTATCTGATTTTTTATCAAATTTATATCCTCCCGCCTCAATGCCCTGCTGTCCCCAGATAAAGTATTTAGCCCCGGTATATTTCCATATTAATCCCAATAGCAAATCGGGTTGGTTGGTGTAACCTAAAAGCACATCAGGTTTAAATTCTTTGAATAGTTTGGAATATTCTAAAATCTGTTTTGGCCATAACAACCGAGCTAAACCACGGAAATATCCAATTTCGCGGGTTTTGAGATTGTAGCGGTCGCACACTATTCGGGCAGAGCCATCGCCAGGCATAAAGTGCCAGATTTCGACGGTGCATTTTTTCTCGTTTTGTAACCAGGCAGCAAATAGCAGTGCCTGTTTTTCTGCTCCGCCCAGGCTAAGGGCATCTAAAAGTATAATTGTTCTCAATCGTAAAAGATAGTTCCTGTTGGGGTTTTCGTGAATCGAAATGCGTTTCACAAAAGTAAATGAATTGTGAACAGTAGGTTTATTGTTTTGTGAGAGACTTATGATTGCTTTGAGGTTTATAAGCCTCACTTCATAAGAGTTTATCCAAAGATGATATTTTGTTTACATCATCAAATTCAAAATCTCAATGGCTGCTTGTGAGATATTTGTTCCCGGTCCAAAGACACCTAACACTCCGGCAGATTTGAGGAATTCATAGTCCTGCTTGGGAATCACCCCTCCGGCTACCACCAAAATGTCCCCCCGGCCTAATTTCCTGAGTTCATAAATTACCTGAGGAATGAGGGTTTTGTGTCCTGCTGCAAGGCTCGATACTCCAAGAATGTGCACATCGTTTTCGGCAGCTTGGCGGGCAACTTCTTCGGGAGTTTGAAACAAAGGACCGATGTCCACATCAAACCCAATATCGGCAAAGGAAGTAGCAATCACTTTTGCACCTCTATCGTGACCATCTTGTCCCATTTTGGCAACAAGAATTCGTGGACGACGACCGTTTAGTACAGCAAACTTATCGCTAAGGCTTTGAGCAGCTATGAAAAATTCGTTTTTAGGCATTTCGTTTGAATATACGCCGGAAATGGCTCGTATGGTGGCCGAATATCGGGAGAATACTTTTTCGCAGGCCGAAGAAATTTCACCCAAAGTTGCACGCTTTCGGGCGGCATCAATGGCTAACTCCAGCAAGTTTCCCTGTTTGGTTCTGCACGATTCGGTTATGGCTTCTAAGGCTAAAGCTACTTCGGCACTATTTCGCTCAGCTTTTAGTTTATGTAATCCGGCAATCTGCTGTTCTCTTACCGCATTGTTGTCCACATCCCGCACTTCCAATTTCGATTCACTGTTTTCTTCTATCCCATACCGATTCACACCCACTATAACATCTAAACCGCTGTCAATTCTTGCCTGACGACGGGCAGCGGCTTCTTCAATCCGCATCTTGGGCAATCCGGTTTCGATGGCTTTCGACATTCCACCCAATTCTTCCACTTCGGCAATCAATTTCTTTGCTTTTTCAACCAATTCAATGGTGAGATTTTCAACATACACCGAACCGCCCCAAGGATCGATTGCTTTGGTGATATAGGTTTCTTCCTGCAAATAAATTTGGGTGTTTCGGGCAATGCGTGCCGAGAAATCCGTAGGCAGGGCAATGGCTTCGTCTAAAGCATTGGTGTGTAAAGATTGTGTGCCACCGAAAGCCGCCGCTAATGCTTCGATGCAGGTTCGGGCAACGTTATTAAATGGGTCTTGTTCGGTGAGGCTCCAGCCCGAAGTTTGGCAGTGAGCTCGCAAAGGGAGCGATTTCTCGCTTTTAGGCTCAAACTGTTTTACCATTTCGGCCCAAAGCAACCGCCCGGCTCGGAGTTTGGCAATCTCTAAAAAATGATTCATTCCTATAGCCCAAAAGAAGGAGAGGCGTGGAGCAAATTCGTCAATCTTTAAACCCGAAGCCAATCCTGTGCGGATATATTCTAACCCATCGGCTAGAGTGTAAGCCAACTCTATTTCGGCAGTGCCTCCTGCTTCGTGAATATGATAACCCGATATGCTTATGCTGTTAAATTTGGGCATAAAGCGGGAAGTATATGAGAATATGTCGCTGATAATCCGCATACTTGGTTCGGGCGGATATATATAGGTGTTGCGAACCATAAACTCTTTCAGAATATCGTTTTGAATGGTGCCGGAAAGCAAATCGGGTGAAACACCCTGCTCTTCGGCGGCAACAATATAAAAGGCCAATATGGGCAAAACTGCCCCATTCATTGTCATCGAAACCGACATTTCGTTGAGCGGAATTTGGTCGAAGAGCACTTTCATGTCTTCAACAGAATCAATAGCTACCCCCGCTTTGCCTACATCACCTGTTACACGGGGATGATCACTGTCATAGCCCCGGTGGGTGGCTAAATCGAAAGCAACCGAAAGTCCTTTTTGCCCGGCAGCCAAATTTTTTCGGTAAAAATTATTACTTTCTGTGGCAGTGCTGAATCCGGCATATTGCCGAATAGTCCAAGGTTTTACCAAATACATGGAGGCATAAGGGCCTCGAAGAAAGGAGGCTATTCCGGCTTGTGTGCAAATTGGCGTTTCAGTGTATGAAGGCTTAGATTCCGAATTCCCTTCCATGGGAAAGGATTTTTGGAGTTTGTGGTTGGAGAAGTTCAACAGTAGGGCTAATGGATTGCAAAGTAAGGGGAAATCTTGATTCGGGGTTCTATTCAGTCGGATTTGCTACTCAAAGAAGAGTTGAGCTTTTTGAAGGAATCATGAACATTTATTTTCATTTCCCCTTACATTTGCTAACCCAAAGTTTTAGAATGAAAAAGCAAATCAAACCGATTAAAACAGAAACAGACTATAAGCAAGCTCTGCAAAGATTAGAGGAGCTTTTTGATGCTAAAAAGGAAACTCAGGAAGGCGATGAGTTGGAAATTTTGAGCATTTTGATTGAAAAGCACGAAATCGTAAATTTTCCAATTGAATTTTCATTTCCCTACTGAAATTTTGGTGAGAGTTTATTAATGATTTCTTGGCTTAGTTTTAAAATTCACCATCAAGAACAAAACAACCAACTCGCTCCAATTCTACTATTTTTGTGGAAATATATGTCCACATACAAAATTGACGTTTGGGTAAATCGCCTTCTGTTGCTATTCCTCCTCCTGGGAATAGGAATTAAAGCTGAGGCTCAAAGCTTTGTTTATGCCGGAGAAAATACTATAAGCGTAGGATTTGAGCATATTCAATACCTTGCTTGTGGCGATTCGGTAACTACGCTCGAAAAAGCCAAGCAAAGTTTCGCAAAAGGGTCGTTTATTCCAAACATCTTATCTAATTTGAATTTAGGAATAGCCAAAGACAATTATTGGATTCGGCTTTCAATCTTAAACCAAACACCAGGCCACGAGAAACTCTATCTCAATCTCGAAAACCCAAGAATAAATGAGGCTGATGTTTATTTTCTTGAAAACGATTCTGTGCTATTCACTACTACCATCGGCGATTATTATCCCTTTGATAGTCGGTTATTGAATAATAACCTGTTTTCAATCCCTTTTCAGCTAAACACAAATGTCGAAACGGTAGTGTATATGCACATCCGGCACAAAGGCAGTACGCTTCAATTACCTATTTCCATATTGAGCGAAAAGGGACAATTTCAAACCATTGAAAAAAACTATTTGTTTCTTGGACTCACAACCGGAGTATTGGCTATAAGCTTTTGTTTTGGGATTTTCTTCTTCTTTAATTCCCGCAACCGCCTGTTTGTGTTTTACAGTTTATATATATTTTCTGTAACATTTTGGCTCTGGGCTACCGAGGGTTTTGGCTTTCAATATTTGTGGCCCAATTACCCGGTGTATGCCACAAAGCTGGGGCCACCAACAAGCGTTTTTTGCCTAAGCTTTTTTATGTTCACTTGCTTAGAGTTTTGTAAACCTTATGAGTCCAGTTCTAATTTCAGAAAGTTCTTACTAGGGCTTGCCACTTTCTTTTTCGGCTTGGGCTTGCTTCCCTTTCTGCCGGGAATTAACAGCCTCGAACCCGGCTTTATGTCCACTTATATGTCGGTGCATTTTACCCTGAATTTCTTGACTGTTTTCCTGCTGTCGTGTTACCTGCTTTATGTGTCTATAAAGAAGAATTCGGTGGTGTTTTACTATTTCATTGCTGTCATTACGGCCCTTTCATTCACCACCATTATTACCGCTCGGCACAGTGGTTTTGTAAATATCCCTATTTCTTCGGGTGCGTTTATGATTTGCGGGATTTTGATTGAAGTGGTGCTTATGACAGCCGGAATAACCAAGCAGTTCTATATCTACAAACAGGAAAAAGAAAACATGCTGATATCGTATCTTGAGCAGCAAAAGCAAATAAATCAGCGGATTATTGAAACACAGGATGCCGAACGCCGACGAATAAGCAAGGAACTTCACGATGATTTCGGAGCGGGATTAACGCTCATAACTCTCATGAGCGACTCTGCCGGAAGGAAGCATAAATTGGTGGATGAGTTCGACCAAATTGCTTACGCCGGACGAAAATTGGCCAACAATCTGAGCGACATAATTTGGAGTATGAATCCCGAAACTCAAACCTTAGAGCAAGTTCTGCCTTACATACGGGAAGAGTTAAACGAGCTTTTAGAGTATGCCGAAATAGCCTATGAAATTTCCTTCCCTGAAGATTATCCATTGATAAAACTGAGCAATAGCACCCGGCGAAACGTAGTATTGGTGTGCAAAGAAGCTACCAATAATGCCATTAAGTATAGTAAGGCTGAAAACATTAGGATTTCTGCCAGTTTTCAAAATCATGTTCTTTCTTTTGAAATTTCCGACAATGGGCTTGGCTTTGATACTGGCAATAAAAAGGGAAATGGCCTGCGAAACATGAAATCCCGAATTGAAGAAATCAGTGGTCATTTTGCTATTTCAAGTTCTTTAAGCGGAACTGTAATTGGTTTTAGTATTCCTGTTGATGAGGGGGGTGAAATTTAGAAAGAGAGGACTGTCCAAACTCCTCCAATAGTTTTAATCAAAGGGAA
The DNA here is from genome assembly GCA_947475205.1 of Bacteroidota bacterium. GTDB lineage: Bacteria > Bacteroidota > Bacteroidia > JAIBAJ01 > JAIBAJ01 > JAIBAJ01. The sequence goes on along the minus strand of CANJNG010000006.1, from coordinate 43,318 downwards.
TAAATCATCCCAGACAAATATCACCTTTTTCTGCCAACTTCTCAGCCTCGGGTATTATTTCTAAAGGCTCCCCCAGTGTGCAAGACCTATAGTCTGTTGTAATATCATGAAGAAAGCCTACAACAACTCATTAGCCAAATTAGCTAACTCGCTTCGTTCGCCCTTTTCTAAACTAATATGGGCATAAAGGCGGTGGTTTCTCACCTTTTCAATCAAATAACTCAGGCCATTACTTTGAGTATCCAAATAAGGCGTATCTATTTGGAAAATATCTCCGGTAAACACAATTTTAGTTCCTTCTCCGGCACGGGTTATAATCGTTTTCACTTCGTGGGGTGTAAGGTTTTGGGCTTCGTCCACAATAAAAAAGATATTACTAAGGCTTCGACCCCTTATATAGGCTAAGGGCGTAATCATCAGCTTTTCCTGATCCACCAATTCTTGTATTTTTTTATAGGATTTATCACTTTCGGGAAACTGACTTTGAATAAACTTCAGGTTATCCCAAAGCGGCTCCATATAGGGGTTCAATTTGCTTTTAATATCGCCGGGCAGGTAACCTATGTCTTTATTGCTTAGCGGAACAATGGGACGAGCAAGATAAATTTGGCGGTAATCCTTCTTCTGTTCCAAAGCTCCGGCCAAAGCCAAAAGCGTTTTTCCTGTTCCGGCCACACCCTGAATTGTTACGAGTTTAATGTCGGGATTTAACAAAGCGTGCAAAGCAAAAACCTGTTCGGCATTTAGGGGTTTTATCCCAAAAGCCGATGTTTTTTCAACGCGTTCAATGTTTTCGGATGTAGCGTTGTAGTATGTCAATACCGAACTTTTTCCGTTCTTGATTATGTAGTAGCCATTGTTCTGCGGTTCTTTCAGTCCCACTTCTTTAGGCGAGCAATAACCATCCTGATATATTCTGTCAATAGTTTCTGCCGAAATCCCCGAAATAGTGGTTCGCCCTGTGTGCAGCGAATCCACATCTTTCACCTTACCGCTTTCAAAATCTTCGGCGGTGAGGTGCAACGATTTGGCTTTTAATCGTAAGTTTATATCCTTGGTAACCAATACTACCTTGCGGTCGGGGTATTCGTTCACTAAGGTTAAAGCAGCATTCAGAATTTGGTGGTCGGCTTTGCGTTCCCCAAAAATCTGATTGGCATCTAAGCCCGGATTCTTAGTTTGCATCACCACCTTAAACTTCCCTAAGCCTTTTCCGGCCAAAGGAATCCAGTGGTCGAGCGTTTCTTTATCCGATGCACTATCTATAAAGCGGATAAACTCCCGAGCCGAAAAGTTTTTAGTATCGTTTCCTTTTTTGAAGTTATCTAATTCTTCTAAAACCGTGATGGGTATGGCTACATCATGTTCGGCAAATTGCAGAATTGCAAGGTGGTCGTATATAATTACTGAGGTATCAAGTACAAATATTTTTTTCTCTTTTTGTTTTACCGCCATAATGAGTGTTTGTGCCGAATTGGGCTAAAAATGTTCGGCTAAATTAATGGCTGAACACAAAGCAAACTTAAAATCAAAGGGGAGGATTTTGCAATTTTTCAACAGAAATTGAACATTCTTGCTGGAAATTGTTTGAGCTGCAATTGCCTGTTGTTAAGGCAATATGTTTAGAGCAAAACTTAATTTGTATTCCTTTTAAATTTTAGAGTCAATTTTACAATCGAATCTAAGGCTTCCACATAATTTGAATCGGAGTTGGAAGCAAAGGTGTAATTATCGTCGTCGAGTTTGGTTAGCTTAAACGTAGCATTAATAAACATGTCCAGATAGAGATGCATTTCATCCTTCTTTACTAATTCCCATTCGCCCTCTTTGGTATATGCCAGCGTATCTTGAAAAGTATAGGTAGCAATTACGGTTTTGTTTTCGGCAAAATCTAACTCATAATCGCAACAATTGCCATTTCCGGTGTAACCCGGCAAGAAAAGCCGCAAAGCATCGGCGGTGTCTTTATTCATTTTGCAATCGGTAATCCGCCAAGTTCCTTTCATAAAATTATTTTCTTCAGCTTTGCGGCAAGTGCTAAACAGCACCACAGCAGGAAGAAACAGAAAGATGAAGGCCAGCTTTTTCAATGCAGAAATTTAGTTCAAAGGAAAGAAATAAAAGGCAGCGGATAATTTAATACTTGGTAATTATCAAGCATCTAATGTTAATAATCAAGAATGGGGAAAGATTAAGAAATGCATCCCCTAATCCACATTTGTTTATTTCAACCAAACACGATGGAAGTATTGATATACCTTTACTTTTTAGATAAAACATTATCGGTTTATGACGCTACTTTTCAACGAACTTAAAACTTTACTTAGCTTAGAGGGTAAAACCTTAGAAAGCATTACATATCATATTTGGCACAACAGAACTAATGCAGCAGCTCCTTTTACATTTATTGATAAAATAGAGATTTTAGCAAGGGGGGAAAAGGCTGTAATACTTGGCGTAACCGAAGATGCAGTGGGCATAACAGTAAACAACCAAAGCGATGATGTAGAGAAAATGAAGTTGGATTTATTGCTACAATTTAAAGGCGTAATCACGCTTTACACAAAAGTGATGAATGCGGGTAACCTTTGGAAACAGGCTATCGGACAGCAAATAAAAAGCGTAAAAACCGAGAAAATGAGCAACGGGCTATATAGTAACGAAGCCATTTTATTTGAATTTGAAGACGGCTATTGTATCGAGATACACTATCAGGACGATGGCTTGGTAGCTGAATTTTACGAAGACGTTTAGCCTAATGCTGTTTTTAATTTCTGTGAAATATACCCTTAACTAAATGCTATTGGCTTTTGAGCCAAATGTATATTTTCGCCCAATTATAATAGAAATGTAAATATGACCACACCCGATGATGATAGAATAACTAGAGCGTTTGAAAATAAAGACTGGGCAGAAATTAAAACCAACAATTCCTGGCAAATTTTCAAAATTATGGCCGAGTTTGTTGAAGGTTTTGAGAAACTTGGAAAGATTGGCCCATGCGTAAGTATTTTTGGAAGTGCTCGCACCAAACCTGAAAGCCCTCATTATGCTTTAGCCGAAGATATTGCCTTTCGTTTAACGCAGGAAGGTTATGGTGTAATTACAGGTGGTGGACCCGGGATAATGGAGGCTGCCAATAAAGGAGCAAATCGAGGTAAAGGGAAATCAGTAGGATTAAATATTGAGTTACCGTTTGAGCAGTATGCCAACAAATATATAGACCACGACAAGATGCTGATGTTTGACTATTTCTTTGTTCGTAAAGTAATGTTTATGAAATATGCCCAGGGGTTCATTGTTTTGCCCGGCGGTTTTGGAACCTTGGATGAACTATTTGAAGCAATAACCTTAATTCAAACGGGAAAAATTGGCCGCTTTCCCATTATATTGGTGGATAGTAAATACTGGAAAGGCTTACTTGATTGGGCAAAAGAACAACTGTTAGAGCAACATAAATATGTTTCGCCCAAAGATTTAGATTTAATACAGTTGGTGGATAGTCCCGAAGATGCAGTGAGTAGTATTGTAGAGTTTTATAAGCAATATGGCTTAAAGCCAAACTTCTGATTCAGAAATACATATTCCTTCTCAGCCTATGCAGCTACATTGGAATAAGCTATAGCAGTGATAATAAAGATACCATGTAGGTATTAGCTTAATGCTCGCAATCTCTGCCTTTGGCTTTTGTTTCGCCACTTTCAAGAATTTCTTCTTGGGCAAATTGCTGTTTCAATGAATCCGAAATAGCTTTATTGTAAAACTTATCCAAGTTTGGTTGTCCGGCATCCTTCCAAGCAGTGTACCAAATACTTCCAACCCCAATAATAGCTTGTCGCATCCGGCGTTCAACCATCCCGTTAAGCATCTCGTTGTAGGCATTGGTGTATTCCACCGAATACACTTGCACAGTGGTCGCTCCCCGCTGTTCCACAGCATATTTTCGGTCTTTAGGAAATGTTTCACTTAGCTTCTTTTCAAAACTCAAAACGCTGTCGAGGGCAGAGAAACTTTGTTCAACGGCTTTCCAAGCAAACATTAAGGGTTCATCAATATACCGAGCCCGACCAACCAAATAATCGTAGTCTTCGGCTTTTAGTTCGGGTATGCGGCTTTCCCAAAAACCGTGTATGCCTCGTTGTCCGGTCATTTGACCGTTATAGTTTTCGGTGGTGTGAAGCGGAACATGCGAATCTCCAATGTAGTGGCCTATTTCGGCAGAAAGAAACAAAATTCTATCCACATCCCCCTTTACAAATGCTTCTCTTAACCTCACATACATTTTTTCGATGTGCCAAGGAACAATGCCATAAGCCATCAGGGTGTCTTCGCTAAATTTAGCCACAGCATCTCTCCATTTTCGGGGCAATACTTTGAAGGGTTCTGCTCCGTAATGATCGGCATCTAGGTAGTGGCGAGGTGCTTCATCTTTATTGGCATAGCGGCGTTTATCGGGATCCACAGCATGTTCTGTAATGAAATCAATATTGCGTTTGTAAAACCCAACCATTTCGGGAGGCAGGGTCATTACTGCCATCCGGTTTATACGCTTATGCCCGAAAAACCCCCAACTGTAAGACAGCTCGGGAAGCAGGGTGGGAATCAAAATTCCCAATATGATAAAGAGGTAACGAAGCTTTTTCAATCGGACAAATGTAACATATTTAATGTTGGATAGCTTGGTAGATAATTAGTCACCCTCAATTTCTGCTTCTAAAAGACCCACCCTACCTATCAACATTTTGCCGTTGATAAAAATCGTGATAAACCCCGCTTAAAGCCTTCCGGCTGTGGCCAAAAAAATACCTTTGCCTTTGGTATCAAAGCTAATGGCCGTAAAAGAAAACTCCTTCACTCCCAATACATTCCGCACCCCGCCACCGCCGCCACCGCAGGAGGAAATAGTGGAAGAAGTGCCGTGGAAGGACGAAACCCCACAGCCGGTTTTATCCACTAAGCCTAAGGAAACCAAAGAAGTTAAGGATAAACCCAAGCCTAAAGCTGCTCCAAAAGAAAAGGTAGTGGATGAAGACAAAACCACTTTTAGGGAATCGTTTACCAATTTTATTACTGACCGACGTACACGCTCCATTTCGGGATTGTTCTTCGTGTTTTCATCGGTTTACTTGCTGCTGGCCTTCGTGTCCTGGTATTTCAACTGGATTATTGATGCCGATAAAGTTACCGGCCCCATCGGAAGTTTTGTGGCCGATACCGATGTGGTGGCCGAAAACTGGATGGGAAAATTCGGGGCTATTCTGTCCGATTTTTTTATTCAGAAAACCTTTGGGGTAGCGGCCTTCTGCTGGTTAGTGCCTGTTTTTGTAGTGGGCTTTAAGCTGATGTTTGGCGTAAACCTCATTGTGCCGCAAAAAGCATTTTGGCATTCTTTTTTTCTTTCCGTTTGGATTTCGGTTTCCACGGCTTACTTCTTCGGCAGCCCGTTTAATTTGGGTGGGGCTTTTGGTTATCAATCTACCTTGTGGCTCAGCAGCCTTTGGGGAAGCACCGGAACGGCATTATTAGTAGGGTTTCTGGGTATTTCCTACCTCATTTTTGTTGTGAACCCCTCGTTTGAAAATGCGGCAACTTGGTTTGAACGCAAAGCCATCGAACAAACCGAAAAGCTCAATTCAGAGCCATTAACCGAGGATGTAGAAGCCGAATTAATGACTGAACTAAGGCAGGAACAGGAATTGGTGGAGCTGACCGAAGAAGAGGAGGAAGAAATTCCTTACAATGTGATTAAGAAAGAACCGGAATACACCACTACGGAAGAGATTGATTTCCACCCCGAAGAAATGAAATTGGAAGTGATTGAAAAAGCGGAAGAAGTTTCTGAAGAAGAGGAGGATGAGGAAGATGATGACGATGATTTAGAATTAACCGTTGTTGCTCCAAAGGCCGAAGAAGTACCATTCACGGTGGAAGATTCTACATCAAATGGCGGTGTTCAGAAAGACGGAAACTTTAATCCCGAACCCAAAGGATTGGCCGCTAATGTAGCCGTAGGATTAGAGTCGCCCGAAGATTTGGCAGCTGCTATGGTAGCCCGCTATGGCGAATTCGACCCTACGCTTGAATTGGCCGATTATAAGTATCCCGTTCCCGATTTACTGATTAACTATCCCCCATCGTCGGGGAATGTTACCAAAGAAGAGCTGGAAGGAAACAAGAATCAGATTGTACAGAATCTGAAAAACTTTGGTATCGAAATATCGAAGATTCAAGCCACCATAGGGCCAACAGTTACGCTGTATGAGATAATTCCCGCTGCGGGAGTGCGGATTTCTAAAATTAAAAATCTGGAGGACGATATTGCATTAAGTCTGAAAGCCCTTGGCATACGTATAATCGCTCCTATTCCGGGCAAAGGAACTATCGGGATAGAGGTTCCTAATCTCAATCCCGACATAGTGCCAATGAAGGCATTGCTTACTTCGGAAAAGTTCCTCACAACCAAAATGGACTTACCTGTCGCCCTCGGGAAGACCATCAACAACGAAGTATTTATTGCCGATTTAGCCAAAATGCCCCATTTGCTAATGGCGGGTTCTACGGGACAAGGTAAATCTGTTGGTTTGAATGCCATTTTGGTTTCACTGCTTTACAAAAAGCATCCATCGCAATTGAAATTTGTGTTGGTTGACCCTAAGAAAGTGGAGCTTACGTTGTATAGCCGCATCGAACGGCATTTCCTAGCCAAACTGCCCGATACCGAAGAAGCCATTATAACCGACACCAAAAAGGTGGTTCACACCATTCAGTCTTTGTGTATTGAGATGGATAATCGTTACAACCTGCTGAAAGATGCACAGGTTAGAACCATTAAAGAATACAATGCGAAGTTCTGTGGCCGCCGTTTAAATCCCAACGAAGGACACCAATACCTACCCTATATTGTATTGGTGGTGGATGAGTTTGCCGATTTGATTATGACTGCCGGAAAAGAAGTGGAGCTGCCCATTGCCCGTTTGGCACAGTTGGCTCGTGCCATCGGGATTCATTTAATTATTGCTACCCAACGGCCTTCTGTAAATATTATTACAGGTATGATTAAGGCTAACTTCCCTGCCCGGATTGCATTTCGGGTTATCTCGAAGGTGGACAGCCGTACTATTTTAGATTCGAGCGGTGCCGACCAATTGATTGGTAAAGGAGATATGCTTTTAAGCACCGGTAGCGATTTAATTCGTTTGCAATGTGCTTTTGTAGATACTCCCGAAGCTGAGAAAATCACCGAGTTTATCGGTTCGCAACGAGGATATAGCTCAGCCTTTAGTTTACCGGAATATGTGGGCGAAGCCGGAGGTGAAGAAGTAGAATTTGAAGCCGGAGAAGTGGATAGTTTGTTTGAAGATGCAGCTCGGATTATGGTGGCAACCCAACAAGGTTCAGCATCGTTGCTACAACGAAAACTGAAATTAGGCTACAACCGTGCTGGGCGATTAATTGACCAGTTGGAAAACTATGGTATAATCGGCCCCTATGAAGGTAGTAAAGCCCGGCAAGTGCTTATTAAAGATGAACAATCATTGGATGCTATATTACAGAAGGTGAAGGGCAATTAAGAAGGGTGAATTTAGGGTGTTTTATTAAAGATAAATTTTATTAAAACTCACCAATCAATCTTTGAAAATTTCCCTTCTGCCTTATTTTCCAAAATCCTACCTTCGCCACGCATTTCAAAAAACGATTTTCATATAAATAGTATGAGTACCGAAACTAAAACGATACAATTTTCAGCCGAAAGTCTGAATGTCTGCAACCGCATAATTGCCCGTTATCCCGAAGGGAAACAGAAATCAGCCTTGCTCCCGCTTCTCCATTTAGCTCAAGCTGAATTTGGAGGATGGCTCAGCCCCGATACAATGGATTATGTGGCCTCTATTCTCAAAATTCAACCCATCGAAGTGTATGAAGTGGCCACTTTTTACACCATGTATAACATGAAACCTGTGGGCAAATGCCTGATTGAAGTTTGTCGTACAGGTCCTTGTTGGTTGCGGGGTGCCGAAGATATTGTGAATCACATCGAAAACAAATTGAACATTAAAGACGGGCAAACTACCCCCGATGGAATGTTTACCCTCAAAACAGTTGAATGTATGGCAGCCTGTGGCACCGGCCCGATGTTCCAATGTGGCGATCACTACTTTGAAGACCTCACCACCGAAAAAGTGGACGAACTTTTAGAACAATTCAGAAGAAATCCTCCACCCGTAAGAAACATAGTTTAATTTACGAATTACATTAGCATCTCTTATTGCAAGTCCCCCATCTCCCATCTCAAGTCTTAACCATGTCAAAGAAAATTTTAACCGAACACATAAACGTTCCCGGTATTGAAACCATAGAAGTATTCCGTAAACATGGCGGATACTCCGGGTTGGAAAAAGCCATTAAAATGCAACCCGACGACATTACCGAAGAGGTAAAGAAATCAGGTCTTCGTGGTAGAGGTGGTGCAGGATTCCCTACTGGAATGAAATGGAGTTTCATTGATAAGAAATCGGCCAACCCGCGTTACCTTGTATGCAATGCCGACGAAAGCGAACCGGGAACTTTCAAAGACCGCTATTATATGCAGAAAAATCCACACGGATTGGTGGAAGGAATGATAGTGTCGGCTTATGCTTTAGGGGCTAACACGGCGTATATCTATATTCGTGGAGAGTTGATTTATGTAATGAAAATTCTTGAAAAAGCAATTGCCGAGGCATACGCAGCAGGGTTTTTAGGTAAGAATATTTTAGGAAGCGGTTACGATTTAGACCTTTATGTTCATCCTGGTGGTGGAGCGTATATTTGTGGAGAAGAAACTGCCCTGATAGAATCTTTGGAAGGCAAACGAGGGAATCCGAGAATAAAACCACCTTTTCCTGCTATCAGTGGTGTGTATAATTGCCCAACGGTGGTAAATAATGTAGAGACTATTGCAGTAGTTCCTCATATAATAAATATGACGGGCGATGAATATGCTAAGATTGGTGTTGGCCGCAGTACAGGAACAAAACTCATTTCTGCCTGCGGACATATAAATAAACCCGGAATTTATGAAATAGATTTAGGGGTTACTGTAGAAGAGTTTCTTAATTCCGATGAATATTGTGGCGGAGTTTGGAAAGGAAGACGATTGAAAGCTGTTGTGGCCGGTGGCTCTTCAGTTCCAATTCTACCTGCACATTTAATTACCCGTACAGCCAAAGGCGAACAACGCCTAATGACCTACGAAAGCCTTTCAGATGGTGGATTTGCTACTGGAACTATGCTGGGTTCGGGTGGATTTATTGTGTTTGATGAAACGGCCTGTATCGTTCGTAACCTTTGGAACTTTACTCGTTTTTATCATCACGAAAGCTGTGGACAATGCAGCCCTTGCCGCGAAGGAACAGGATGGATGGAAAAAGTGCTTCACCGCCTCGAAAGTGGCCATGGAAACATGGAAGACATTGACTTGTTAGTTGATATTGCTAAAAAAATTGAAGGAAATACTATCTGCCCGCTTGGCGATGCAGCTGCTTGGCCTGTTGCAAGTGCTATCCGCCATTTCCGCGAAGAGTTTGAATATCACGTTAAATATCCCGAGCGTATCAAGAACCCTAAACACGGCGAACTTGAACCTTTGATGATGTGCGTGAAAGAAGAAGCGGAATTGGCTTAGGGACTTAGGAGTTCTAAAGGCAGTTTTCTGCCCTATTAATCGGTCAATATTTGGTTGGCCTAATCTCCCATTGGATAGAAATTTACCAGCATTTCTTAATCCGCCCGCTGCACCACACCCAATACATTCTGATTCTCGGATATCAAGAAGCTGATTTTGGTCGGCAATGAATTTGCTTTTCCCATTAATATTTGCTCTATGGCAAGTATAACTTCTTTGGATTGAATACCCTGCATACAAACGTTATTGCCCTTGCACGGTGGAACAAGAAACTCGTGAACGCAGGGACTACAATATACATTTTTATACAGTGAAATGCTGTTCTCGCTACCGCCATATTGAACCGGAGAACAGGGGCCAAACAAGGCCACTACTTTTATCCGGCAGGCAAAGCCCAGATGCATTGGCCCTGTGTCGTTCGTTACCATTAATTTACTGTTCGCAATAAGGCAAATCAATTCGGTTAGGCTTAGTTTCCCCGATGAATTGATAACCGATGAATTGTTTTGAAATCCATTAGCAATGCTGTTTACATATTCGGCTTCAGCCCGGTTCCCAATAAGTACAATTTTATATTCGGGATATTGGGTAAGAATGGTGGAAATTAGTTCTGAAAACTTGCTTGCCGGCCAGCGGCGTTCTATGCGTAAATCGGATGCATTGGGATTTATTACAATTATATTCTGATTTGGGCTCAGCCTAAGCTGTTGAGTTAAGTTTTCCGAAAAGCTTGTTGATGATGGCTTCCAGAGGGCTGATTCAATTTTTTGGCATCCTATTAAACGAGCAAATTGAAGATACACTTCCGAAATGGGAGCATTTACATTAAAGAACATCATGTGGGTGTAAATTCCCATCCTGTATTCTTTTCCCGACGAGAAATAACCAAATCGGTTTCGTGCAATGCTCACGGTTGTAAACAGACTACTGAAATTGGAATAAATCTCTAAATCAAAATAATAATCAACCTTCATTTCCCAAAGCTTAGGCAACACCGTAAAAATAGATTTTACCAGTGAAAAAAGTGTGCTGTCGTCAAGGACTAAAACCTTGTCGATTGCCGGAATTAGTTCGCAAATACCACGATTAGCTTTTTCTGTAACAAACAAAATCCGGGCATCGGGATAGTTTGTTCTGAGTGTTTGAATTAACGGGGTAGCCTGCACAATGCTTCCCATTCCTTTAAATTTACAGATTACGATAGTCTTAACCGGCTTTTGGAAAGAATGGTCAATTCGTAGAATTTTCCCTAGAAGCTGCACCACAAAATTCAAGCAATAAATTATGGGCTTGCCCACATTTTCGTCAATCCATAATTTGGTGGAGGTCTTCATTTGTGAGTAAGCAAAACGGTAATTTCTCCGGTGAGAACATAGAAATTATAGTTTAATAATGCTTTAGGCAGTAAAACGTTTAACGATTTAAATGCCGGGGTGAAAAACCAATGTGGATATACTTTATACTGGGTATTCAAATAAGCCAGATTGAGAGCTTTTTTAGAATTCTCGGCTTCAATTAATTTCAGACCACATTTATCGGCGATTTGTTCTATGTTTTTAGTGTTGAAATAAAAGAAATGTTCCAACTTGTAATGGGGCCAGCGTTTGCCAAACACCATTTTGCTGAAAGAACCCGAATCGGGAGTAGTGATAATCAAAACTCCTTTGGGTTTCAGCAATTGGCGGGCTTTATTAAGCGTTTCTTCCGGCGACTTAACATGTTCGAGTAAATCGGCCATATTTATGGCATCAAAAAAGCTTTCGTTGAACTCACAGGTTTCTAATATTCCGTGATATATGTTTGATGCTCCAAACTTTTGCTTGGCTAAGCCGGAGGAATACTCGCTCAACTCTACACCATAAGGCTGAAAACCTTGTTCAACTGCGGCCTCTAAAAAATAGCCATTCGCACAGCCCACATCCAGCATATTTCCCGAAGTAATATGCTTTTTCAGCAAGGCAATCCGAAGCCTCGCCGTAGCTTTTTTCATATTCAGGGTTGCACTGTTTTCAGTACTGCCTTTTATGCCCCAGGCTTTGTAATAATTTTCGGAATATAACGCCGTTATCTCGGCATCGTTTAGTTGTGGCGATAGCCATTCCAACTCACAATTTTGGCACCGAAGCACATTCCGTCCTTCGATAGTTAAAAGGGCTATTCCGTTATTAGTCGTGTTACATATTTTGCACTGTTCCAATTTTCAATCTCCTTTTAAAATTTTAAATTCCGACACTTTCAGCATTACATCGGGAGTCATTTCGCCATCTAACTTTAAGCTAAAGCTATCCGCATTGCTCAAATACCAATTTGCCTGAGTGCTTGCCCGAATAAGCACCCCTTCCTTTTCTTTTCCCGGTTTAGTTTCAAACTGAAAAGCTCCAAGCCACTTTCCTTGAGAATAATAGTTAAGTACAAGTTTGAAAGTTTTTTCGGAATCCTTGGGGGAGTATAGCACATTTCTAAGTGAAAAATAGATATAATTTCCCTTTTGCTTATCAGCGGGGTTAATACTTGCAGCTATCTCAGCTGACTGATTTAACGGATTGAGAATATCATTTTTGGAAATTCCTTTTGTTAAAGCTTTTGAGGTATCGGTATGCTCATTTTTCCACCACAAAGAGGGCAGATAGTTCAACTGAAATGTCCGTGGATATTCAAAAATAGAATCATGGCTTGCTTCACCGTTTAGCCTGTAACCTTTCTGTTTCCAAAGCAAATAGCCATCGGTGGCTGCGAAAGGTTCGTAGTTATAAAAGAAATATTCCGCCATTTTGTAATGTCTCAGCGAATTTGGGATTCCATCAACGTTATCGCCATCAAATTTGGGTGGTGCAGGAAAAAGACAAATCGGAACTTTCCGGCTTTTTATAGCAATTAGCTCTTTCTCTTGCAAATAATCGTCAATTACTGTTAGTGGCGTTTGAGCAAAATAGGAAGGGGTCTCTTTTTCGGCAAAGTAATACAGCATTGGATGATTGGTGAAATCATAAAACGTTTCGTCCGGTTTGAGTATATTTTTGACTTGCTTCACTATGGAGCTTTCTTTAAGCTGGATATATTCGGGACTTTCGATAGTACGGCTTAGGTTTTCGGAGCTGAAGTTGTGAAACGAAAAGGAACCAAGTTTGGCTTTGAATGTGTCTAAAATGGATTGGTATTCGGCAGGTGAGTATGTTTTGCATGAAAACCCAAGAACGAAAGCCAAAGAGCAAAAGGAGGTGAAAAATAAGTTTTTAGCTTTGGGGAAACCATAAAACGAAATAGCCGCAGGAATCACAAAATAGGCATAAGAAGTGAGTGGACTATCCCAGATTTCGCATAAGCCGTGACGAACCAAACCTCTTGAAAAATTAAAGAAATAGAACAGCCCTAAGCCCAACAAACATATCATTGGAAAAAACAATCGGGAGTTGCCTTGCCAATATTTTACCTGTAAAAGTATCGCCAGTAGTATTCCGCCAATTGTGGCCGGGAAGATAAAGTAAAGCATTTTATACTGCAATGATTCGCTATTGCCCACATTAAGATGGCCGTAAGCCTGTACCGAATCTAAATAATGAAAGGCTTGGTTCAAATTGTCAAAAACAGAAAGGCCTCTAAACAGAATTAAAACGCCTAAAAGCCCAGTCAGAACTAATCCAAACCAAGCGGCAGTTTTAATAAAAGGAGACAGAAAATCTTTAGTAATCCTTCCTGAAACAGTTAAAATGGCAACTATTACAACTATGGCAGAAATCGCAGAAAAAGCAATATCGGCTCTCCATAAGCATAGAAATGTGATGCTTATTAAAAACCAGACTATACCTGATGTTTGATTTTTTGTTGCTAATAATTTCGATAGCCCTAACACCAAAAGCGGTGCTGCACCAAAATAACCCGGGAAAAGGAAAGGAAAGGGAAACACTAACGTTATTCCAAAAGCCACCCAGGGGTTTTGGGTAAATTTCAATAAAACCCAATAAGCCAGCACATAATTTATAATCGGAAAAAGGAAATCAAACACCAAAAAATCCTGGCCGTACAAACCATAAATAGCGGTGTAAATCAATCCACCCGCAATTTCGGAAAACAGGTGCGAGTTGAATAGGTCGAAAATGGGTAAACGATTAAATAATACAAAGTGCGAAACAGGTAAAAAGCGATTTCCCAATTCAAATGTTTCGGCAGTAGATTCTACCAAAGGGTTGTAAGAATTCAACGCCACACATCCTACCACAAACCAAGGCAGATAACGATAAGAAAGCAATAAAGAAGATGAAAATGAACTATCTCTTTTGAAATAATTGTAAACAAAAATGCCTGTTAATGATAAACCTGTAATGCTAACTAAAGCAGATTGATTGGAAATGAATGAACGATGGTGAAATGCTAAAAAATAATTGAGCTCCTGAGTTATAATTATTAAACAAGGTACAAGACAAAACGCGAATAACGTCTTGAACAACAAAGATTTTGTTTGCGAGTTACTGAAAGTTTTTGTGCGAAAAAGCACATAAAACGACAACAGACTTGTAATAACAAAAAATCCACCAAAGCTAAATTTAAGACCTGCGGCAATGAGCAAAATATACAAGCCCGACAGTGCCAATAATAGCATCCCAATTTCTGAAAGGCCAAACCCGTATAGTTTAGGTTGCTTTAGGAGTTTGACCCGCATAAGAAATACCAACACAAGAACCAATTGCACATTAAACAGGATGTTTAGCAGCGGCCAAACACTGCATTGAAATACCTGCAAAGGCAATAGCAAACTGCCTACAATAGATAATGAGTTAATACCTTTAAATTCAGGAGAAGGTGCAAGTTTAAGAAACCGATTAGCGGTAATTATTAACCAGCGACACAAAAAGAAGACAGCTAAAAACAGAAATAAACCGGCTATTCCTAATCTTGCCCTTGATGCCACATCGTAAAGTTGGATTGTGGCTTCGGAAATAATCCGGCGGTTGAAATGAGAAAGCGGAGTTGAAAAATGCCTGATATAGTGCGAAACCGCTAATAGTGCAACAAAAACAGGTAATGGCAATCGCCAATCTCTTTCTGCTGTGCTATTCATAATTGCCGCAAAGATGTGTATTTTTTGAGCTTAAACTTGTGCCTTCACCATAACGCATTTCAAATCCATTTCATAGTATTAGATTTGCCCCCAAATTACTATCTGTTTGAACGAAATTTCCAAAAAAAAGCCCGCCTTTGGCATAATCCCAAAATTCAGGAAATATCTTGAATTTTTTGGCAGGGAAATAGAGTTGCCCGTTAATTACAATCATCTGCAAAACTGGGAATTATCGGTTTCATTGCTGGATAAGAAGGGAAAGGATACGCTTTGGGAAACGGTATTTTATTCTCCCGAAAAAACAAAAGAACTCAACGAAGGACTAACCCATATATACGCCCTGCTGAAAACCGAAGGCGATATGCATGTGATGGAGCATTTGCAGGTAGAGCGTATTGATTATTGCACTTTCGGTAATAGCAACCCTTTTCGGGTGCGGATAATGAATAAGTTAAACGACAACTATGATTATTTCTATATCAAAACTGCCGATGCCTCACGGGTTTATGGCTTGGAATTAGAACATATTCTGTCGCCCAACCGAATGAGCTATATAACGAACGACAATACGCTTATAGAAGAACATATTGCCGGAATTCCGGGCGATAGTTTTATGGAAAACTACCTTTTGCAACAACCTACCAATAAAGTGAGGTTAGCCAAAGAGTTTGTGAAATTTAACGAACGCTGCCTCGTGAGATTACTGGGCGATATGCGAGCGTATAATTACGTAATCGACATTACGCCCGATTTCGATGATTTGCAATACCGTATCCGAGCCATTGATTTCGACCAGCAAAGCTACGAGGGTCGCAAAAATCTGTATCTGCCACAGTTTTTCAAAGAGAACAAAACCATTGTAGATTTATGTACTCAATTGCTCACTCGTGAAAGTTTTGAGCAATATCAAAAAGAGGAACGCAGTGCAATTTCTCGCCGCATAAAAGCCGAAAAAGACAAACTAAATCAATTGCTCGATGTGATGGAAACCGATGCAATAAGCCCGCCCGACAAGATTGCAACTTTAGCCGAAGATCTTAGTCTGTATTACAAATCAGATCAAATTAAACACGCCAAAACCATGGGCCAATTGCTGAAATTTAGTTTGGATGAAGCAATGAAACATTAGTAGGAAAACAGAAAGCAGTGCTGCCTAAAGCTCCCACTGATTCAATAAAGAAACTGCATGATGGGCAGTTAAATCAAACTGCACCGGAACAATAGATACATAGCCATTGGCTAAAGCCCATTCATCGGTATCTTCCCCCTTATCCATATTAATAAATTGGCCTGTAAGCCAATAGTAAGGCTGTCCGTGCGGGTCTTTACGTTCGTCAAATTTCTCTTCCCATTTAGCACGAGCCTGACGGCAAATCTTAATTCCTTTAATATTCTCTGAACTTAAATTGGGTATATTCACATTTAGTAAGGTGTCTTTCGGAAGGCCGTTCTTCAACACCTCACTGGCTACTTTTATGGCAATTTCTTTCGCGGCACTGAAGTCGGCATCCTGAGCATAATTTAATAGAGAGAAACCAATGCTGGGTATGCCCTCTATTGCACCTTCCATTGCGGCACTCATCGTTCCCGAATAAATTACGTTTATGGAAGAATTACTGCCGTGGTTAATTCCACTTACACATAAATCGGGCAAGCGGTGCAGAATTTTGTTTACAGCCAATTTCACACAATCTACCGGAGTGCCGCTGCATTGGTAACCCAACACCTCGCCATGAACTTCCGTTTTATACATCCTCAGCGGTTTGCTTATGGTGATGGCGTGTCCCATTGCACTTTGCGGGCTATCGGGGGCAACCACCACCACATCGCCAAGGGTTTTCATGGCTTCAACCAAAGCACGAATGCCGGGTGCAGTTATACCATCATCGTTGGTTACAAGTATTGTCGGGCGTTTTGACATAGTGAAAGAGGGTTAAAATAAAGAACCAAAAGTTTGAATAGATGAACTACCCAAACTTTTGGTTAAGAAAATCCATTGGAGAAAATCTCCAATCGTTAGTTAGAATTAGAATGGTAAATCGTCGTCGGCAGGTGCGATAGTAGAGTTAAAACTATCGGCTGATGGTGCAGGTGCAGCAGGTTGGCTATAAGCAGAAGCAGGTTGGCTGTATCCGGATGCGGCTTGTTGCTGGGGTGCAGCTTGCTGAGTGTTTACATAAGTAGCCCCGGGAGCAGTTGTGGCACCAATGCGTTCTACTTTCCAAACACGGGCATCGGTGTACCACTTGTCCTGATACTCGCGGCTTTCAATATCGAAAGACACCCGAAGTTCGTCGCCGGGTTGAAAGTTCTTGATTTCCGTAGCCCTGTCGCCCCAAAACTGTAGAGCAACTTTCTTTGGAAAACGATCGGTAGTGGTTTCAAACACCACCGTTAAATTAATCCATGGGCCGTTTTGGCCTTGTCCTGTTTTCTCTCCGGCAAATTTGAATAAGCGACCAATTATTTCGTTTGGCATTTGAATGTGATTTTTAGGTTAAAAATATTTTTAGGAAACAAAAATATAGGTTTCTCTTTTTTCTTTGAATAATTGTTGAAAACTAAAAGAAAATTACTCCCAATCCACCTTCGCCTTTTCTACCCCCGCTTACCCTCTCTTGCAACGAGGTGTATATATAATTTATATCTTTGAAGCGGGAAGAGAAGTATATCACTATAAAATTTCAATACAATGATTAACAGAGTTGCCATTATTTTGTTGTTAGTAATAATTGCTTCCTGCCATAAGCCTGATAATCCTATTGTAAAACCACCGCCTCCACCGCCAATAGATACTACTTGTGTTTCAGTTTTTTCAGCACTTTCTACTGAGAACTTTTCGTATATTAATAGTGCTGGCCAGAGTGAAGGATATTATTTTAAAAGTGTCTCGTCCGACTCACTCATATACTTTAAGTTTGATACACTATACAGTGGATATTATGATAATTTCACATCTAAAATAAATGACACCTGTTTTTATTACGAATCAGCAGGACTTACTTTTCGATCAAGTAACTATGCCCTTTTAGTAATAAACTATCTAATTAGCCCAAACTTTATAGAGAAAAGCAACTTTGGAATTGATATTGGGCGTTTTTCAAGTAATACCTGTTATTCTAGACACACCTTAACCATCCCTAAAGCTCCCGATATGGCCAGTGCCCAACTTGGGTCTAAAACATTTTATGATTTATACCATTCTACAACAAACCAATTTGATTGCTGCCCGGAGCTATATTACAATAAGCAATATGGGGTAGTAGCGTTTAGCTGGTATGGGAACTGGTGGGTGCTGGAAACGGATAGTTTGTAGTTTCTATATTTCTTCCCTCCCCAAAGGCATCTACATCCTCCAACTCGAAACCACCGAAGGCTTAAAGGCAGAGCGGGTGGTGTATCAGTAAGAAATTGACAATGTAAAATGGACAATTGACAATTAATAGCTTCTGTGCTTTTCTGCGTTTTCTGTGAGCAAAAAGTATTTCTCAGGGAAAGCACCGAAGGCCACAGAAGGTGTATCAGTAAAAAATTATCTATTTTTAATACTTTTTAACAAAACTATTAACTATTAAATAAAAAGTCGAAATATTTTTGCCTCATCAAATTTTTATTAACCGCCCCGAAACAAACGAGGCATAAATCAAAAACAAAATGGCAATAATAGACAGACTGAGTGTGCAGTTTACTCCAGCCCAACAAACTGCAATTTTAGGTGACGTAAACGCCGCAATAGCAGCATTAAATGCTGTGCAGGTAGTTACCCTCACCAAAGAAGAAAGGCAAAGCATACATGCTGTTGCCGAAGAACGGATTCCGTATGTGTTAAAGGCTGTAAACAACCTCGGGCCGGCCTATCCGGCACTTATTGGCCCGGCTATTCCCACAGTTTCGGCACAAGATGCCCTTAATTCATGGGCGTTTTTAAAAGAATTAGGAATGGCAGTAGCCGAATTGCAAGATAGGCTTCAAGACCTCGGCCTAAACCTTGGCAACACCGCCCTTACCTACATGGACGACCTCTATGACAATGGCAAACGCTACACCGGACAAGTTGTGGGAGCCGATGTGGTGGTTGATGAATTAAAAGGTGCTTATGAAGGCCAAGGTCCACAAACACCTATCGTTCCTAACCCATAAACGGGTATTTCGTTAATTAAAAAAGCTCGCCTTTTGGCGGGCTTTTTTTGTTTACAATTGAACATACATTACGAAGTTAATTAGCCAATTAGTTCAATTAATGTATTTTGAACGACATCAAACTTACTTCTGTAGTCAAATTTATTACTTCTAAACTGCTTTATATTACTTCTATATTACAAAATATTACACATAAACTGAATTAACTTACTTATATGCTCATTAAACTTACTTCTAAACTGCGTTATATTACATCTAAACTGCTATTTATTACTTCTAAACTGACATAATTTACTTTTTTGCTCAGTTATTTCACTGTTTTACGGAGTTGTTATGGTTATTTGAATATTTTTGCCTGAATTTTAATGCTCAATTAAACCATGCGAATACTCCCGCCCGAAGAAGCATCAGCCATTACCCCCATCAGTAATGGCCGCGAAACCATAGTAACTGCCGCTGTAAAACAATTGCAGGTGGGAGAGGGCTTAATAATTACCCGAGATGATTGGAAATCGAAACGCCCACCCTATGATGCAGTAGAGAAAGTGGGCCGCAAATATGGCCGCACCTTCGAGCGGGGCCGTATGCCCGATGGCAGTGGCTGGATTGTGAAACGAATTAGTTGAGGGGTAGCTGGTCTTGAGGATAAATATGTTATGCGTCCACAAAAAAAGCGAAGCCTTGGCTTCGCTTTTTTATTGAACATACTTGTTCTTCGGTAGAATTACTCCCAATCCACCTTCGCCTTCTCCACCTCTTCCTTAGGCTCTTTAGCCCTTCCATTCTTGCGGGTTTTAGGTGTATCTATTTTAGAGCCGGGTTGCTTGGCTTTTAAAATTTCAGGCTCATCGCTTTCGGCGGGTTGCGATTCTTCCCAACTCATTTTCAGCTTGGGTTTTTGCCCTGTAGAAGCTTTAGTAACGGTATCGTTCAGTTGGCGGCTAAACTCATTTCGAAGCGTAGTTTTTATGTTCTTCTTTTCGGCCTTCCAGTCGGTTTTGAGTTTTTGTTTTACTCCGCCCATATCATATGCAAATATTGGGTTC
The DNA here is from genome assembly GCA_947475205.1 of Bacteroidota bacterium. Lineage (GTDB taxonomy): Bacteria > Bacteroidota > Bacteroidia > JAIBAJ01 > JAIBAJ01 > JAIBAJ01. Next base: position 23,412 of record CANJNG010000006.1, on the reverse strand, counting down.
GATGCCTTTCCGGTCATTTTTAGGAAAATGGAAGTTTTGCCGGCATCATTTTCTTCTTCGCCAAATTCCGTATTTACTGTCTTATTCATTTTCTGAGCCAAAACATCGCTCAGTTTTAGATTGAAATGGTAGTCAATACTATTGTCAAACGAATGGGTGCCTTCCAATTTTATGTTCAGCAAATTATTGTTCAAATCCATTTGCGGAATGGAGATTTTACTGTCTTTGATAGAGATAGTATTTTGAAGCGTTGCAAAGCGAATGTTTTTCAATTCATCTAAGCCAACAAAACGAGCCAGTTTCTGCAAAGGCATAAAGTTTTGCAGCTCGCCCTTTTCAACCGAAACATTAGCTTCGGCCTCCAACTCATTGGTATTGATTTCCAGGGCAGGCGACATCGGAAAAGCAAACGTAGCACTAAGCCCTGCCGTGCCTTTAATGTTTTCGGCAGTGATAAACTGCTGTCCGAAATTATCCATACTCGTAAAAAGCGAAGCCATATCGGCATTGCGAACCGAGGTGTGGCCGTTCACCATAATCTTATTCGATTTCCGGCCGTCAATTTCACCCGAAAGCGATATTTCTCCACCCAATGTTTCGAGGTTGATGCCATTCAAATTCACAATTTGATTCTTCATCATTACGTTACCCGAAACGTTTGCAGCCTTAAACTTCTTGAAATTAATTTCCTCTACATCCAACAGTAAAACCACATCGGCATTAGGATGTATTTTAAGATTGAAAACAGTGTCCTGATTTCTATTCTTGGGCATCTTCGCCAAAATATCGTCAATGTTTATGCGGTCGGCGGTGAGGGTAGCGTTCATATACAAATCACCACTTCTATCCAGCAACAGGTAAGGCAACAGGTTTCGGAAATAACCATTTAAACTGAAATCGCTTTCGGAAATAAAGCCCGAAAAATCTTCGATATTTAGTTCATTACCTTTAAAATTAAACGTTCCATCAAAATCACGGAAATCGTTGGGATTGCCTTTCAGCATAAAGTAAGCATCCTTAACATCCAATTTCCCGCTAATTGCAGCATGGCTGAAATCGGCCTTGGTGAGTTGCCAGGGTTTGAGCAAATGGCTTTTGAAATCGAGGTTAAGAGCCACTTGTCCGGCTATTTCCTGCAAGGTGTCAAGTTGCACAAACTTTTGCAATTCGGTTAAATTCAAATTGGCATTGCAAGCCAAATTAACCGTTGGTGAAGCAAAGTTCTCGGCATAAAAGCTTCCATTAATTTTCCCGCTGCCCATTGTGGCATGGAATTTCTTAATCTCTATGCGGGTAGTTTCTCCATTTTGCTTTAAGCCATTGGTGTAGTATCCCGTAAGATTAACCGATTTGAGTGGTAAGCCCTTTCCATCAGCAGTTATCTCAGCATCCTTAATCCCAAAACTGCCTTCCACCTGCGGAAATTTGTTCTGACCTATCAGCCCGGTAATGTTCCCCGTAAAATAGAATGTTCCGGTGCTTTTATATTGCTCAATTTCATCGTTGTATTTTTCCGGCACCAACGACAGGATAGAGCCAATATTCATATCCTTGCCCCTAAGGTTTAAGTCCACAAACGTATTAGCACCTTTTTCGGCAATTTTCCCATTTAAAGCTAATTGCAAATCGGCTACTTTCAGGCTAGCATCTTCAAAAATATACTGTTTTAACACATTGTCCACCTTGGCTTGGCCTTCAATACGGATGCGTTTTGTTTTTAGTAATCGAGTTCCTTTGTGGTCGATATTCCATAAGATAGCCCGCCCCAGCAAGTCCATATCATACACTTTGTCGGAGAAATTTCCGCTCAAATTGAGTTCATCGGCTTTGCCTGAAAAGTCGAGGTCGGTGGAGCGGTTAGCATAATTGAAAGTAATTCCTTTCAAAAACACTTTATCTAATTTTAAGGAGAAAGAGCCCTGCTTGAAGTCGGTTTTCTTGAAAATGTCGTAATTGCCTACTCCGTTTTTATCCACTTTTATTCTCACAAAACCATCCTCCACCTGAACGTTTCGGATATTGTAATTCTGCCGGAGAATATCCACAATATTGAATTGCAAAAACACCCCATCGAAAGAAAACAGCGTATCTTTATTTGTCTTCTTGCTTACTTCAAGGGCATACACATCGTTAAGTTTAACAGAGGTGTAAGGGAATTTTCGGATAAATGAAACCTCGGTGTTGTCGCCTACCTTGAGTTCGGTTTTGAGGTTTTTGTTTAATTCTTGGAGAACATACGCTTTTATTTCATCCTCATAAAAATAGCTAACGGCAAGTCCGCCCAAAACCGCCGACACCAAAAGACCGAAAACAGAAGACACCCCCCATCGCAGATATTTCCAGTTGTTTGAAGATTTGTTGGCGGTTTCCAAAATTTACACGAAGATAACTATTTGAACGAATGTGATTACATTTTATTGTTAAATGGTGTAAAATTTTGTGAGGTGATAAAATTCGTGGGGACCTGTTGGGTAAATAAATTGCCACAATTTGTCACACCGGTATTCAAATGCATATGATAGGAACTTTGGTGTCAGTGATTAGTAAGTTCGTGGTTAAGATTCCACAACGCAGAAAGTATAAGACAATAATTTCCTATTGGTTTTCAGTGTCGTTTGAAACATGTATGTATTTTGGAGGATAGAAATTTGAACATTTTCTATAGTCTTACAAACCAAAATAGCTATGAGTTTACCATTTCTCCCGGCGATGAAGAAACAGGTCGCTTCTTTCTGCGAATAGGGAATGATGAAGCCCAAACTGTATCCAGTCAAAATCATGCTTTGCAATTTATGTTCGACAATATACTGAATGTGGTTTCAGACAAAGAAATTGAAAGAGAAACTGTGGAACTCTATGCTATGTCGGGGCAATTGGTGCTTAGTTCGTCTGTTGCAAATACCAAAACGTTTACTTTGCCTTATAGCGGCCTTTCCGCCGGAGTTTATTTGGCTCGTCTTTCGTTTGAAACAGGTGTGATGAACAGAAAAGTGGTGGTGGAGTAGGGTAATTTGAGGTTGCGGCTTTCGTACTTGCTATCGGTCAATAGAAAGAAAGACGTAAAACCTACTTCACAAACACATTTGCCCAATTTACTGTGCCCTCCGAATTAAGTTTATATCCCTTTAAATTGGCTTTACGAATAACAAACAAATCGGAGCTCGACACATCGCCCATGCTTTCCATTACATATTTATTGGCTTTGCTTTCAAAATCGGCACTGTATTGTTCCATTATTTCTTTAGCGGCTTCTTGGGTTATACCCGATACTAAATCCAATTTCCCGGCAAAAAACGCCTCGATTTCGTTGGTCTTTGATTGAAAATGGCTCACCACCACCTCGTCTAAATAGGGAAATTGATTGGCCATTTCATCCTTCATATAATAAGCAGTGTTTCGTTGCAACTTAATAGCCCCATCAGTGACTTTTACAGAAAACGGGCCTGTTCCAACTGTGGCTTTATCGCCATAGCGTTCCACAGCTTCGTGAGGTACAATTGCAGTTTGAATGCCTGCTAGGAGCAGGGGCAAAGTTTCGTTCTTTACTGTGGTGGTAATCAAAAGTGTGTAATCGTCCACCAACTTAAATCCTGAAACACTCGAAGACTTTCCGTTATAAAAATCCTCAGCACCTTCGATTAAATATTGAAAAGTGGACGAAAAGGCCACATTTTCGGGAACATTTTTGCAAAGCAACTGAAACGAATAAATTACATCAGCAGCATTTAGTTCACGCCCTTCGCCACCCGAAAAACAAGCATCGTTATGAAATTTAATTCCCTTTTTAAGTATAAATTTATAAACCAAGCCCGAGTTATCCACCTCAAAACTTTCGGCAATGAGTGGTAAAGCCTTTCCCTCGGGCGAAATTTTGGTTAATCCCTCCAAAACATTTACCCCTATTTGTGCCGATTGCTGATTGTTAATTGTATAAGGCAGTAGCGATGTGGCGGGTTGTCCGGCTACATTAATTGTATCACCCAAGGAAACCGAACCATTGGCTTTTCGTTCACCTCCGTTTTTAGAATCTCCACACGAAACACCTAAAAAGCTAATTGTCAATAATGCATAAATGGCAAGGGCAGACGATTGTAATTTCATTTTGGATGAGTTTAGAAAACGGTTTCAACACATATTTTAAAGAAAGCCGAAAGGTATTGAAATAAATTTTTGAATAAAATAAATTTTTGAAACCAAAATTCACTTAACATTGTAGTCTGATTTTAAACAGTTTAAAACAATGTTCAATAAACTAAAATTCGCCGCTTTTGTTTCTTTCTCCATGCTTGTTTCTCAAGCATTTGCGGGTGTAATTACCATCGAGGGAAACTATCAGGGTAAGAATCTTTATATTCAAAACCCATTTGCATCTTCGGGTGTTGGTTTCTGCACTTATGAGGTTCAGATTAACGGAAAAGTTACTACTGACGAGATTCAGTCAAGTGCTTTTGAAGTGGATTTCTCATTTTTTCAGCTTCCTTTAGGGGCTAAAGTTGAGGTTAAAATCAAACACAAAGATGAGTGTAAGCCAAAGGTTTTGAACCCTGAAGTGCTTAAACCAATGAGTACATTTGAGGTTGAAGCAATGAAAGTTAGCCCAAACGGAACACTAAACGTTACAACCAAAGGTGAAGTAGGAAAATTGACTTTTTATATTGAGCAGTTTCGTTGGAACAAATGGGTAAATGTTGGCGAATTTGAAGGAAAAGGAATCCCGACTTCTACAGATTACACCCATACTATAACCACAATTCATAGCGGCGAAAATCGTTTCCGCTTGAAACAAGTGGACGGAACAGGGAAACCCCGTTACTCCATGGAATCTAAGTTCCGCTCACCACTGCCCGAAATCACTTGGACTCCTGGTGAAGGCAAAAAAGCTGCTGATGAAATTAGATTCTCAGACAAAACATTGTATGAAATTTATAACTCTTTTGGTAATATTGTAGATAAAGGCTTGGCCGGAAGTGCAAATGTTTCTAAACTTGAAAAAGGCACTTACTACCTCAACTACGACAATAAAACAGGAACATTTAAAAAGTAAACATTTTGCTTACTTTGAAATGCCAACCCAAAACGGGTTGGCATTTTTTTTATAAATACTTTTATCGTATGATGAATAAAATTGAACATATCGGCATTGCCGTAAAAAGCCTTGAAAAAGGAAACGATATTTATACCAAACTATTGGGTGAAGCTCCATACAAAACAGAATCGGTAGCCTCTGAGGGGGTAAATACCAGTTTCTTTGGAGTTGGTACAAATAAAATTGAGTTGCTCGAAGCCACAAATCCCGATAGTGCCATCGCTAAATTTATTGAAAAGCGTGGTGAAGGACTACATCACATTGCTTTCGATGTTGATGATATCGTAAAGGAAATGGAAAGGCTAAAAAGCGAAGGCTTTACATTGCTTAGAAGTGAACCGTTTAAAGGAGCAGACAATAAATTAGTGTGTTTTGTTCACCCAAAAGATAGCTCTGGTGTGCTGATAGAGCTTTGTCAGGAGATAAAGTAGGGGGGAGTCAATGATGGGATCAAGGTTACTTCAATGATTTTATATATGCACTCAACAAAGGAATCGCAGGTTTGATTTTGGTGGGAGTACTTCAAAAGTATATTTTGTAATCTTTGTTTTTATTTCTTCACCTGTGTTGCTGTATTGGCATGGCCTATTCAATAAATATACCCAAATGCGTTTGGATTCCCGAAAAATTTGAAATGGCGAATAGAACTGATTTAATTCTTCAATATCATTAACATCAGGAAATAATATTAGCATTGACTAGAAAGTGAAAGTATTCATTCAATTCACGTTACAGTGTTAGTTAGTTAACACTTATTCAAGTCTATTAAATAAAAATCTGATACTGCAAAGTCAAGCAACTTTTGCGTGGACCGAAAATGATATTACCTCCACTATCGCTACTATAGGTTGGGCGATTCTGATAATCGAGGGTCATCTTTGCTTTGTGGCCTTTGATGAACCAGTTTAGTCCAATAGCATAGGTATTTATAGGCAATTTAGCCAATCTATCGTAGCAGGCATACGTCCAAGTGGCATAAGGCATCAATTGTCCGCCATTATCGCCAAGCCATTTCTTTGGCATCAGGTATCCCACTTGAGAATACACTACTTGCCCGGTGCCAAACATGGGTAAGGCATTGCCATAGGCATTGGAGGCAATGGCGGTTTTGGCAGCATCGGTATTGAGGCCTGTAGCGGGGTTCATAATGCCGTTATACCGCAAATAGTTGTGGCCATAATTGGTATTGAAATAGCCGAAATACGCCGAAATAGCATCGCCACGGTCTTTCTTGATGGGCATATCTAGGTAGGTTTCGGCACAAAGCAGAAGCATTTGGTTATATTTAATGGTATCGGCAGCTGAAGTGCCTGCGGGCTGCTTTTGCCACATTGCATTGTTTTGGAATATAGCCCCTCCGCCAATGTTCCACACCTTTTTGTTGCCCAGATAAGTTCCGGTCATATAGGGCGTGGTGTGGCCTTCCATCTCAAAGAAGTTGTAGGTGAGGTAGGCTTGATATTGCTTGTTGTGCCCCAACTGTGCAAAGGTGGAATTAGCCCCAAACTTGGCCGGTGTAATTCCGCTAGAGGTAATTGGGAAAGGGTCGCTTAGTACAAAGCGATAATCTATTTTCCAAATTTGTCCGCGAGCATACAGGCTTAATTTCCTTGAAAATTCATCGGTTTGATCCACGGTTGCCTGAATAAACACCGGCACATCCAGGGTCATAATGGTCCCGATGCTCGGTTGCGAAAAGCGTGAAAGGCCGTTGGCAATGGTTAGTCCACCGCCAACTTTTAGCTCATTATGCTTGCTAAGCCTGTATTCGCACACTGCATCGTGAAAAAATGCGGCTAGTTTGCGGTTACCATTATTAGCATTAAAGGCATAGTTGAAATTGTTCTGCCCAAACTGAAAATAAAGAAACACCCGAGGCGTTATTTGCCCAAACAACTGAATACGGGTTCGTCGCAACCCAATGTCAAAAGTGTTGTCGGCAGGTTTGCCCATCACCGTAGTGCCAGGGTTGCTTTGGTCCCACCTTAACCAGGTTTGGTTTAGGAAAGTAGCTTGAAAATAGCGAGTGCCATCTTCGCTGATGTTAAATTTAAGGGCATCCTTATCCTTTACGGGTGTGGGTGCTGATGGGTCTTTTACTTGTGAAAAGACAGTCCCGAAGCTGAATAGCAGGCCGAGGGATATGATTAATTTTTTCATTTTTGTTAAAAGGTTGTTTTTATTTATAAACAGGCTCGAAGATTTCATCCCTGCGTGTGCAGGTATCGTCCCTGCGTTTGCAGGTATCATCCCTGCGTGTGCAGGTATCGTCCCTGCGTGTGCAGGTATCATCCCTGCGTGTGCAGGTGTCATCCCTGAGTGTGCAGGTATCGTCCCTGCGTGTGCAGGTATCATCCCTGCGTGTGCAGGTGTCATCCCTGCGTGTGCAGGTGTCATCCCTGCGTGTGCAGGTGTCATCCCTGTGTGTGCAATGACCTCTCCCAAGGGATCAAACCTAATTACCATCGCTACCTCTTCCTCACCCGTGTAGAGGTAGCGGCGTGGCCCAGTTGTTTGTGGTTGCTGAAACCTTCCACTTCTATGGTTCCACCTCCGTCTTTGTAATCTTCCACCAAACCATTCAAAGCCATAATAGAGGAATGGTCCACAATGGGGGCATTTCTCACATCTACCAAAACATTTTTGCCTTGTGGTATAGTTGCAAATATCGTTTTCAATCCTATAATATTCGAGAATACCAAGGCTCCATTTACCTTCATCACATAGTTTTTAGCATCTGAATTTGAAACCTTAATATTTACCTTGAAAAAATCTTTTATAGGGGTGCCATACAATAATTGGATAATGAATTTTAATACAATACCGGTACCAACACCAATCAACAAATCGGTGGCGAGGGTAACAACAATTGTAGTGGTGAAAATCACAAACTGCTCTTTGCCTATCTGCCACATGTGAATAAACTCTTTGGGGTTAGCCAATTTATATCCCACAAAAATAAGCATAGAAGCAAGGGCGGCATTTGGAATCATCTCAATAAACGAAACTGCAAATAATACAGCAAGTAGCAGGAACATCCCATGGAAGAAGTTTGCCCAACGCGTAACAGCACCATTACTAACGTTGGCCGAACTACGGGCCACTTCACTAATCATAGGCAAGCCTCCAAGAAGTCCTGAAAGCGTATTTCCAATTCCAACCGCAAGAACATCTTTATTGAAGTCAGATTTGCGTTTGTATGGGTCCATTCCATCAATTGCTTTGGCCGTAAGCAAGGACTCCAACGTTCCGATTAAAGAAAAAAGCACCACATATTCAATAAAAACACCCATATAAGATTGAATTCCCGAGAAATCAGCATTGATTAATCCGTTTTGAAAGCTATCGAAAATGCTACCCACTTTCACCAAAGCAAAATTGGCAACGGCACCTTCAGTTTTGATGTGCAAAGCCTGTCCAAGTGGGATAGCAACCGCCAACACTATTAATGGAGCAGGAATTTTCTTTATCTTTTGATTCTTGATAAAGCTAAACAGAATAAGTAAGAGCAAACAAGCCACACCAATTTCGGTGACATGGGCATTTTCATGCATAATACTTTCCGGAATCATAGCCAAAAGTTCAAGTGGTTCTTTGCCCTTCAGCATTTTGGGGTCGATACCCAGTAGGTTGTGAATTTGCTTACTCATTATGATTATACCGATAGCTGCAAGCATTCCGTGAATAGCAGCACCCGGGAAGAAATCGGCCAGTTTGCCCAATTTAAACACCCCGAATAAAATTTGGATAAGCCCGGCCACCACTATGGCTCCAAGGGCAAGGTGCCAACCTATTTCGCCACCGCCAAAGGCAGAAACTGCTCCGCTGGCAATAACGATAAGTCCGGCAGCAGGTCCTTTAATCGTAAGACGTGAACCAGCAAAAAAACTAACTACCACTCCGCCAATGATAGCTGTAACCAAACCAAATATGGCGGGAAAATCGGACGCTTTGGCAATACCCAAACTTAGGGGCAAAGCCAATAAGAATACTAAGAACCCGGAAAGGGCATCTTTTGAGAAGTTTTGTTTTAGACCTTCCAAACCATCGGCAGGAATAAATCTTTTTGAATTGTTTTTCATTGTATTGAATTTTTAAAACTGTTTTTGTTGAATAATAAACACCAAAATGGTGCAGCACGAGAAGCAGACCAACAAAAAATCAGAGTCTTAAATTTCTTAAATAAATGACAATATTCCTTGGGAAATGATTTGGAACTATTTGGGTATAGCCTAGATTTAGCCTATGTAAAGAATAAGAGGAATGTATATTTTCAATTCCATATTTATTCGGAATAAAGCTAAAGTGGATGTTATCTTCAATTCTATCCTCTTCGTCCTCTTCAAACACCAACAATGAACCTAATCCAATAGGGTTTTTGTTAAAAGTTGGCTTTGGCTTATAGCCCGACCCGTTCCCCGACATGGCTGCTGCAGCTATCACATTAAGGAAAGCCAACAGTAAAATAAAAACGCAGCTTTTGAATCCCTTACCCATGAATTGGGAAGAGTTTAAAATGGTGTCTGATATTTTTACTTCGCGAGACATTAGTTTCTAAGAAGATCTAAATGGTATTTCGTGATAGGGTTTGTTGTGTGGCCCGAGAAAAACCCGGGTGTAGATGCGTATAACCGCCAAACCATCAATAATAAAGCTACTCGAAACAAAAAACGCCAATAAGAATTGATGTTTATGAATATGGCTGAAGATTAAATCCTCGCCAATAAACGTAGGCGTAATCGGGAATCCAGTGAGACCCAAGCTGCAAATAAGGAACATTAAAGCCAGTTTGGGATGTTCAAATGAATGGCCGTGATATTGATTAAGATCCACACATTCTTCCTGAGTTTTCAATCTTCTAAGGGTGAACAATCCCAGTGTCCCCATTACAACTATTCCACTGAGGTATAGCAAAATTTCGGTGTAGTCGAAGTGTTCGTTGAAGGAAATAGCCAAGGCAATCCAAAAATGGTTCATTATCACCATCAGCCAAGCCATTCGCACACTATTACGCTCCGAAAAAGCTTTCAAAACAAAAATGAGAGCTATGAATGAAAACATGGTGGGCAAATAGCCAATAAGTAAAGGTGGGAATGAATCTTCATAAAATAAAACGAACAAACCGCCCAAATATGCCGGAACTAATATCCAAATAAGGCTTTTGATGGTGAGAAAATCGAGCATTTTACCGGTGTCTTTTAGGGGCTTCCATAAAATTCGGTTCATAAATGCATCTAGGTTAAACTCTTTCAGCGAGAGCAAATACACCGAATATTCTATCCTTTTGGGGAAGGTGTCTTCGATAGTGAGTTGGCGGGGTGTGAACTTGAAAAACTGCTCGCGGATGAGGTAGCTCACTACCGATGGTGAAACCAATAACTGATAGGTGCGAAGGAAGGCATTTCCGGCAAAATGAATCAGAGCCAATGTTTCGAAGCCAAAAGCAATTTCAATAAAAATAAGCCCGATTTGTGCAACGGACGAATAGGCTATCTGGCTTTTTACGGTGGACTGAACACGAGCAATTAAGGTTGTAACAATGCTGGTGGTTAATCCTAATAATATGATAATAATTTTTACTGAAGTTTGGTTTTCCCAAAATGGATGTGTTCGCAAAAGCAGGAAAACACCCAAATGCACCGACAGGGAACCATAAAAAATAGCACTCGAAGGCGTAGGACCTTCCATCGCTCGTGGCAACCATGAGGAAAATGGAAGCTGTGCCGACTTAGCCGCTGCTGTAACCAGTATCATCAGGGAAATAAATACCCCGATAAAGCTGTGATTTTGCAGATGGTCGCTCACAAATACCGGGTTGTGCATTTCGAGAAACGTAATGTTTTCGTGCCACAAATGATGGCTAGCCCACATTGCCAGGAGCAAACCCACATCGCCAATTCGATAAACAGAGAAAACTTTTATGGCATTTTTTACAGGCAAATAGCGGTCTTTGTAAAAGGCAATGAGCAAGAACGAGGATATTCCCAACATTTCCCAGCCTATAAAAAGCGTTTCAAAGTTTCCGGCGAAAATGGCGATATTGTAACCCAGATAGAAAAAAAGAATGGTATTGAAAAACCTTTTGAAACCCACTTCACGGTGCAGATAAGCCCTGCTATATATGGAAACCAAAAAGGTTAGGAACGCACCAACCAAAATATAGGCCGCCGTTACTTTGTCAAAATAGAAGTCAATTAAGAATACATATTCTTTGGAACGATACAGGCAAACGTCTTTTACATCAAGCGTTTGGTGGCCATTCAAAATCCATATAACTAAAAAAGAAAGGAAGGAAAATAAATGGATGCCGATTGTGATGAATGCAACGCCCGAAAGCAGCCTTTCCTGCTTTTGAGGAATAAGCAGACTGACCAGAAAACCAATCAGCGGAATGAAAATCAGGGTATGGATTAAGGTAGTCATTAGCTTTCAATTAGGCAATAAACTGGACAATTTTCCTGATTCAATTCAACTACCGACTCTACATTTTGGATGAATTCCACGTTTTCGGTCAAAGGTTTGTAAGCCGAAAAGATTCCGTCATTAAATACAAATAGCTCTTTGGTTTCTGGATGAATGGCTGCAATATGTACCCATTCATTTTTAAACCATTCGTAGGTTGCCGCTTCTTTGCTGATTACACTTAGCACCACTTCAGGATAATGTTCCACAATAACTAAAAGCCTAACAGGGTCATGCACTTCAATCATCTGGCTGGGTAATCCGGGTCTTAAATCTCCATCGGTGCCGTTGGCCACACCAAATAAACCCATCACATTGTGTGGAAGTTTGGTTCCTGCTCCCAGCTTTTGGTTGTCCATCCGGGAAAAGAAATATTCCAAGTTTATGCCACCACAAACGGGACCGATAGGTCGCATTATGTTTAAAAGGTAAGTCCCGTTGCCATCGGTGCGGTAATCGTAAGAATTCATAAACGAACGCCTGTCGAGAAACAAACCCTTCGACACATCACGGCGGCCAATTATACAGAGAGCATTGGTGGCGTGGTTGAGTTCGGGACGGGGCTCGAATAAGGAAACCGACCTCCGCCGAATGAGTTCGTGAATTTTTGATGCCGACTGTTTGGTGTCGATAGCCTCGAAACGGCGTGAACGTTCTTTGGCGTTTAGGTCAAGGGCTTTTCGAAAGATTTGATTGTTTTTGAGGTGAGTAATTGAATTTTCAGGCGATAAATTACTTTCATCATAAAACACAATTTCGTCGCGGGTGGTATCGTGCAAGCCGCCTAAAAACTGAGTGGAGGCTGGAATGTTTATTCCTCGGCCGGCTAACACTTTTCGCACCTCTAAATGATTAGCCATAAACGAAAACACACGGGCATTCACCGAACCCGGACGACCACAGCAGGCTCCACAATCGTAGGCTGCATAGTGAGGATTGTTTACGCTACTGCTTCCATGACCTATTATGTAAATCAAATCGGCAAACTCTTGCAACAATCCGGTGGTTCGCAAAACACCTTCTACCCGGTTGGCCATTTCTTCCACCGTGAAGCCAACCTGCAAGCCTTCAAACTTATCATCTAAGCTTTTATTCTCGATTTGAAGGTTAGAAAACTTGTCCATGTGCTTGAACGAAGACACCGTTGCAGTGCTTGCCGATGGACGGAAAATATTTAATGCTAAACGAGCAGCAGCCCAAAAACCGAGGGTTTGTGTTACCAGCATTCCGCCCAATAAGGAATGGGTATATTTGGTGAAATGCGGTTCGGTGCCACGCTTTAGGGTGTTGCCGCCTTCGGTTATAAGGTATTTTGGTGTAACGGGTGCCGGACAAAGTTTGGTTAAAAACTTGCCGTCTTCGGGGCGGTAAAAGAACTCTACGCCAAAAAAACCTGGAGTGCCAAAGGTTTCGCAATTGTGGTCGAGATTTTCCAAATAGCGGCGAAGAGAACATTCCCTGTCATCAATACAGAAAAACGCCTGGAAACTTTTTGATTCGGGGGTTTTCGATGGTGTAGTCTTTACTTGCAGCCCAGCCAATACTTGGTCATAATATGTCCATTCAAAAGCATTTTGCCATATTTCAAGCACTTCGCTCAATTCGGATTGCACAATTGGGGCAAACAAATCGAGCGGCTTTTCTTTAATTACATTGGCCAATGGAGCCCATACTTTCCCAAATTTATTGTCGAGGGCATCAATTTCTAAAAGCAGCTCAAACAGCACTAAATCGTGAAGGGTAACCTTTTTGGTATCGAGCAAACTTGCCGGTTCGCGTTCAATGGAGGCTACCATTCCCGACCAACCCTGATGCGAAAATTGCTGATCGAAGAGGTAGTGGGAATAAAGTGTTTCGTCGCCAACCAATATTTTCAGTAAATCGGTAATGGAACTTTCGTTGGCCAACATCAAATCTCTCGCCCGCTGGGTTTTAAAGAAACTCACATAGCTATTTCGCTCCAATTCACGAATAGAGGCCATCAAGCCCAAATCGGGAATTGGGAAATTCCAGATAGAAATTCCCTGATCCAAATAGCTGCAAAGGGTGCGAAACAGTGCAGGTTGCACAATCAAATCAAGGTCGATGAAATATTCTCGTTTCCAACTTGCTCTTAAATTTCCAATCCTTGGGGACCAGGTTAAGGGATAGTTGCTATGTGTGAGTTTCTTATACCATGAATCCAGGTTTTCCTTTCCTTTCTTCTCCATAATCTTTTGCTGAAGAATGTCTTTTCTGATTCGCTTTACATTGTAAAGCTCTCGGTATTCGCTTATGTCGAGAAGTACCTTGTAGCCAAATACTTCATTCGCTTGTTTTAAGCCTTCAAAAAACTTCAGGTGCTGAAAAGCGTGAAGTGTGTTGTGATGAATAAAGTCCTTGAGTGGGTTTTGAGCAGGAAGAAAATGCCCCAAATCATGGAGAACGGTGTGTTCATCAAAAACTGAATTTGAAGTATTCATTAAGCAGGAAAAAGGAAACGGAATGATTAATTGTTTGTGAAATGCAGAAAATCGGGCACAGAATTGACCCAAAGTCAGCCCTAGATGCTATCTCGGCCTAAACAAACAAGAAATCAGATACGGTAGTTGTGAACCAGCATATAAATGGGGTTCGAGGTGCTTTCGGCGAGGGTGTGTGCCAAAAAATGATGAATTACTTTCTGTTCAAAAACATAAAGCAATTTTGGAAGAATAAATGCTAAGTCGGCTAAATCCGAATCTTTTTCAGTTTCTTTTTCGGTCTCGGTTTCTTCTAACGTTATATCCATACCGCCCGAAACGTCATTATCGTTTGTGGGAAGCGACACCGAATAGGATTGAGCAAACCAGGTATGAACCGACCGATTAAAATTGCGGTATATGTTTAAACCCAGTAAGGCAACAAAGCAAAGCGTAAAGAAATACGCTAGATAGTTTGCTTTGGTTAGTTTCATTTTGAAAGTTCAAAGGTAAATGCATTTTTGTTAACAGGGGGAAAGAGATTTTGCTGGTCAATTCCAAAAGTTCCATATCCTCTGCCAAAACGATATATTTTGTGTTGGAGCTTTGTATGGAATTCCAGTAACAATGGCCTTTAACTCATCTTCACTCCAGTTTTGTGTGTATGGAATTTCTGTGCGGGTTTTTAAGCCTTTCGGCCCCTCAAAAATATTTCCATAGAGAAAGAAATCGGGACTTGACTCAAAAACCTCTATTGTGTTTTCATCGGCTTGGTGATAGTAAAGCATTTCGGCTTCTTGGGGGATAATGCCAAATACGGCAGCTAAACGCAAGGCATCACTGAAATTTTCGCCCGAAGCGTGAATCAAACGGTGGTCGTAAATAAGAGCTTCGCCTTTTTTCATATATAAAGGCTGCAAAGTTTCCCAAAGCAAGGGACTCACCTTTTGGTAGGCCGATGAAATATTGGCACTTCGGTAGGTTTTCAGCCAGGTGTGGCTATTGGCCAACACCATTATTGCACCGTTATCCGGGTTTAAATCCACAAGCGGCACCCAAATGTTGAAAGAGCGAAACTTGTCTTCGTCCACAATATTCCAATCCTGATGTGGGTTAATAGTGCCCCGTTCGCCTTTGCCTTTAGCAATAAACGAACCGCCCAACGAACGGCAGTTTTGAAAGTAGGCCGCTATGGGTCGTTCAAAAACCTGTTTAATGAAATCGTTCATCTTCATTCGGAATGCTATATCCTGAACGTGGGCAGTGGCATACATTCCTTCGGTTGCCTGGGGGTGAGCCTTGTTGAAAAATGCTGTAAGCGAATCGTTTTCTTCCGTACTTAAAAAGGGCACTACTACATAGCCTTCCCTAAGCAATTGCTCATCTAAGCTATCGTTTTGAAGAATTTTCTGGTCCATTGTTTTGTTTAGCCGGGCTTGTATTCGCCTATTTTGGAGCAAAGATAGGCGGGGAAGCCTAATTGGATGCACGACAAATTTCCCAAATAACATTTGCTTAACGATTCAATAATATATTTTGTACTTTTCGCCGCTTTTAACTATTTAAAATGAACAAAACCAAATTGCTACTTAGTTTCTGCCTTGGCTCTATTATTACACTTTTTGTATCGTGTAAGCACGAGCCTGAAGATATTTTGTATGGACTAGGTAACACCGATGCCATCGGACAAAATGGCTCGGGCGGCGGACCAATAGATTCTATGGATTTATTGAAGTTAAATGAAATTCAGGTTATAGCCAGCCACAATAGTTATCGTCTGCACACCGACCAGGATTTATACGATAGGGTGCAGCAATTATATTCCACTGGGGCACTTTCTGCAATTCCAAATCCAAACGGCTGGGATTATTCACATTTGCCAATAAAAGAGCAATTGCAAGACTACCGTGTTCGGGGTTTGGAATACGATATTTATTACGACCCCAATGGTGGGCAATTTGCAAAACGACAAGGGAGGCTTATCGTTCTGGATTTTAGTACTGCATCGGGCATTGCCGAGTTGGATAATCCCGGCTTTAAAATGCTTCACATTCCCGACTTGGATTACAACTCCTCTGAATTAACCTTTAAAGGAGGCTTAATGCGATTAAAAGAATGGAGCGATGCACATCCAAACCACATTCCTGTTTTTGTAAACATTGAAACCAAGGAAGAAACTCCTGCTGATGCTCTATCAAGTTTAACTATTCCGGGTTTACCCTTTTCTCTTGGTGCTATAGGGGGTGGACTAACTAAAGCTAAAGCCTTTGATGCCAATGCTGTTATGGCTTTAGACGATGAAATAAAATCCGTATTTGGTAGTGGACTCGAAAATGTTTTCTCACCCGACGAACTTCGGGGAACTTACTCCACACTTCCTCAAGCTGTAGCTGCCGGAAACTGGCCTAAGCTAAAAGACATTAGGGGTAAAGTGATATTTATTATAGAAGGAGCAGCCTCGGATGATTACTTGGTATCAAGCAGTGTGCTGGCGGGTAAAGCCTGCTTTGTTTATACCGATAAACTAACAGACGACTACTCTTCTTTCATAATTTTAAATAGCCCTAAGGACCCACCTAATGGAAAAGGCCTCGAAATTGCTGAAGCTGTTTCAAAAGGATTTATTGTTCGTACCCGTAGCGATTCAGATACCGATGAAGCCCGCACAGGTGATTATTCTAATTTAGATGCAGCTATTGCGAGAGGAGCTCACATCATCAGCACAGATTACTACAAAGCCGATGCACGAGCCGGACAACCGGGCTGGACTGATTTTAAAGTTGATTTTAAAGATGGTGCAAATACTATGTTCCGAATTAATCCCGTTTCAGCTCCAACTAAAGTAAGTTTAGGAGCTTTGAAAGAGTAATTACTTATACGCAGGACACTCGCTTTCCTTTTTGTGTCGACCTTTTCGGCCTTTTTTGCCACAAGCAGGGTTTCTGTATAGTGAAAATTTAAGGTGGAAGTATATATCTGTTCCATACACATTTGAGCGATATATTAAAGGCATAATTCTGTCTGACCCTATTATCAAGATATTGTTTAGCCGCACCTGAATCCCAAACTGCGGATACTGAAAATTCCATAACGACAGTGGAACAGATATTTCCCAGCGTTTGCGTTCATAACGGGGAACTATAGCAAAAAGGCAACCCCGATTTACATTATTGCCTAATCGTGGACCATAAGTAGCTGTAGCATTAATGTAAAAATGGTTTTCGAAATTGTAATCAAACTGCACCGATGCTGCCATAGGCAACCAAGATTTAAATTCAACTGTCCGAGCTACAGTTCCGCCTGAATTTAAAAGCTGATTAATCAAAGTATCTACTCCGCCATAACCTTTCACGTTGGTTGAGTCATATTTGTGCCAAAGCGTTCCGGCATTTACAAAGTTTTGCAAAACCGCATTTGTATTGAAGTTAATATTGCCAACATCAAGCACCGAAACCCCAATCTTCCATTTATAGTCCACCTTTCGGCAGCCACCCCGGGCAGTATTAGGTTTGTAGCGGCTTACATCTTCAAGCATACTTTTATATTCAAATCCCACATCTAAACCCCAGCCTTTGCCTGCACCATAAGCCGGATACGCATTTTTAACCTCTCCCGTGAAGTTGTATATCTGCAAATCGGTGCTGTCTTTTACTTCATAGTTTAGGTTTTGAATATCGGCACCAATTGAATTTATTCCTGTTAAATAGCGGATATTAAATGCTCCGGTCATCATTGTTTTGCCCCGCTGAACGATTATTAAACCGTAATTCAAGCCATATTCGGCCCAGGTAAGGCTATTTACATACATATTATTGAGATTATACTCTTGCCGTAGCTGGGGCTGATACTTAAAGCTCTCAAAAATGTGCTTGGCTATTGGCTCTTCCAGTTTTACTGAGGTGTAACTTCTCACCCGTGTAAACAATCCTATACTGTGAATACCAACACTAATGTGAAATGATGGCCCGGTAACATTTAGCACAACTTGTGCTTTTTTATACACATTGGTTGTGTTATCGGCCAGTTTGGGGAACTCTGTTTTTATGTTTTTCCACAAGTAAAACTCGCTTGCTTTATAAAGCACATAGTTGTTATGCACAAATAAATCAAGCCCGATAAGGTTGAAGTCAAAGTATGTTTTGGAATCTACGCCTTTGGCCGGATTAAGAAATAAACCCTGAACTCCCGAATAGTTGGAAGCCGTGTAGCCAATTTCTTCCTGTGAAAATACATTTACACTAAGCAAAAGGCTTAGACAAAAAAATAGGCCCTTTAAGGTGTTATTACATGTATTCAAAGGGTGCAAATGTGGCGAATAATGAATTCACTTGTGCAACAAAAAGTGTTACCTCCGCTGAATTATAAGTAAGCCCCAAGCCCCAACTGAGCCAATAAAACCCAAAATAAAACTCAAAGCCACAGCCCCAAAAAGATATTGCAGACCCTGCTGCTGAACCATTTCGAGGGTAAGTTCTTCGGCGAACTGAATAGAGGTTGGATGCGAAACCAAATATCCACCCACAAAATGGCTACCCCATAAAATAAATGGGATGAAAGGAGGTAAGCTTATGTTGGCAAAGAGCAGAAACACGGCCTTGTTGAGTTTGAATAGATGACAAATAGCTAAACCTATCAGCATTTGAAATCCCCAAACAGGAAAGACTCCCATAAACAAACCAAACCCAACAGAAAGCACCTTAACGGCGTCTGTTTCATTGGGATTGAGAAAGAGTTCTTTTACAATCTCAATAGGGTTGCGAGAAAAGAGATAGCGAAAGAAGTTGCGGGGCTTTATCCAGAGAAAAGTAATCAATACCAAAAAGGTATTCAGCACACTAATGCGGCTGAAATCCTTAAAGGGGCGAAAATGGCTGATTCGTTCTTCTTTCGGAGCATAATACACCTTTACCGGAACGGGCAAAACATTAATGCCTGCCCAAGCGGTCCTTACAATTACTTCTATTTCAAATTCGTATTTGCGGGTAATCCAGTAAAAGTTGTTAAGCTTTTTAATAGGATAAAGCCTATAGCCACTCTGGGTATCGGGAAGATTAATTCCGGTTTCTAACTTAAACCAGAAGTTGGAAAACTTGTTACCAAAGCTGCTTTTGCCGGGTACTGCCTCCTGCTCCATATTCCGTGAGCCAATTATGACCGCATTAGGATTGGCCGTTAAACTATCTAAGAAAACAGGTAAGTCGGAGGCAAAGTGTTGTCCGTCGCTATCAATGGTGATGGCATATTCGTAACCCTGTTCTATAGCTTTTTTGAATCCCGTGCGTAAAGCAAAGCCTTTGCCTCCGTTTTCGGGCTGGGTTACAACCGTAATTTCTTTGTATCGGGAAAGTATTTCGGCGGTATTGTCTTTTGAGCCATCATTTACAACCACTATGTCGGAAGTATATTTCAGGACATCATCCAAGACGGCTTGCAACGTTCCGGCATTGTTATATGTCGGAATGAGTACGCAGCATTTTTTTTCCTTGAATGATAACGAATGGCTTCCCACTTATTCCGTTAAATCGAAACTCTCCAAAAATTTGGTGGTGTAATTCCCGCTTTTAAACTGTTCGTCTTTCATTAATCGTTGATGGAAAGGAACAGTGGTTTTTATGCCTTCCACAATAAATTCATCCAATGCTCTACTCATTTTGGTAATAGCGTCGGGGCGTGTACGGGCTTTTACTATCAGTTTTGCAATCAAAGAATCGTAATAGGGCGGAATAGTATAGCCACTGTAAACGTGTGTATCTACTCGAACACCCTGCCCTTTAGGGGAGTGAAAACTGGTAATTTTGCCCGGGCTGGGCGAAAAGTTCTTGAAGGGGTCTTCGGCATTGATGCGGCATTCAATAGCATGAAGATTTGGATAGTAATTGCTGCCGCTAATTTTCATTCCGGCTGCCACCAAAATTTGCTCTTTCACCAAATCATAATCAATAACTTCTTCGGTAACGGGATGCTCCACCTGAATACGGGTATTCATTTCCATAAAATAGAAGTTGCGGTGTTTATCTACCAAAAACTCTATGGTGCCTAATCCTTCGTAGTCCACTGCTAAAGCAGCCTTAATGGCGGCTTCGCCCATTTTGTCGCGAAGCTCGGGAATCATAAATGGTGATGGAGACTCTTCCACCAGTTTTTGATGGCGGCGTTGAATAGAACAATCCCGTTCACTTAAATGGCAAGCCTGGCCATGCTGGTCGCCCACTATTTGAATTTCGATGTGGCGGGGTTCTTCGATGTATTTTTCGAGATACATTCCATCATTTCCAAATGCCGCACCGGCCTCCTGACGTGCCGAATCGTAAGCCTTTTCCATTTCTTTTTCTTCCCACACTACCCGCATTCCTCGTCCACCACCACCGGCAGTGGCTTTTAAAATTATGGGATAACCTATTTTCTTGGCAATCTTTTTCCCTTCGGCAATATCTTTTATCAAGCCATCAGAACCGGGAATTGTAGGTACTCCGGCTTTTTTCATGGTGTCTTTAGCATTGGCTTTATCGCCCAT
Source organism: Bacteroidota bacterium (assembly GCA_947475205.1). Classification (GTDB taxonomy): domain Bacteria; phylum Bacteroidota; class Bacteroidia; order JAIBAJ01; family JAIBAJ01; genus JAIBAJ01. Next base: position 2,909 of record CANJNG010000006.1, on the reverse strand, counting down.
TCCCTCAATCATTTCGGGCGATGCACCAATAAATTTAATACCGTGTTTGCGACAAATAGCCGAAAACTTGGCATTCTCGCTCAAAAACCCATAACCGGGATGAATGGCATCGGCATTGGTAATTTCGGCAGCTGAAATAAGGTTAGGGATGCTGAGATAGCTGTCGGCACTTTTGGGTGGACCAATACAAACAGCTTCGTCGGCAAAGCGAACGTGAAGGCTATCGCGGTCGGCAGTGCTATATACGGCCACCGTTTTTATACCCATTTCTTTACAGGTACGAATTACCCGAAGGGCTATTTCGCCCCGGTTGGCTATCAGGATTTTTTTGAATAATTTCATTTTTAGAAAATCAAAAAGGAAGAATCAACAACACAATGTTGCCTTTTCATTCATAAAAAAAAAGAGAAATTAGGCTGGCTCTACCAAAAACAAAGGCTGGTCATACTCTACTGGGGAGGCATCGTCAACCAATACTTTCACCACCCGCCCGGAGAATTCGCTCTCGATTTCGTTGAACAATTTCATGGCTTCGATTATGCAAACAATCTGTCCTTTTTTGATTTCATCGCCTACACTGGCAAATACAGGTTTGTCCGGCCCGGCAGAACGGTAGAAGGTGCCAATCATCGGGCTTTTTACCGTAATGAGATTTGCAGCGGCCTCTGCTTTTGGTGCAGGTGCTGGGGGAGCTTCTGCTACAGGGGCGGCCGCCTGAACAGCGGCTACCGGAGCTTGAGCTGCTTGTGGAGCAACAGTTACTACTTGGGTTAGGGGCTGAGCATGTGCCGGTGTTTTAATCGAAATTTTGAAGCCTTTGTCTTCAATTTCTACTTCGCTAACGCCGCTTTTGGCAACAAATTTTATTAATTCCTGAATTTCTTTCAGTTCCATATTTTTGGTTTTAAAACAGGGGGCAAATGTAATTTTAATCGGAATAGGGCAACGGGAATTTAAATTGAATGACGTGTTTTTGAAAGCCTTGATAAATAAGGGTAAATATAAACGCTAAACCCATTCAAGTAGAGGCCTGAGAGCATTCCCTAACCGCCAGATACTCTCAACTGATTAGTTGAACGCATACCCTAAGTTCTTCTGTTTTACAAAAATTAGCAACAAATAAAAAAAGCATTATGGATTTTATGAAATGAGTTGCGAGCTGGTTGCGGCCTTATAAGATTGTGATTTCGATGATGACAGGGATTGAACCTGTGTTTGCGAAGCAGAGGTAGGGTTTGAAGTTTGCGGCGGGAATACTTAAGATTGTGATATTCTGACCGCTTGGAAGAGTAATATCGCCGCTGCCGGGGCCGGGGTCGGTGGGACTGTAAGCTTCGTAGCCACTGGCGGATGATGGAGTGACGATGGGAATTATATTTTTGAAGTTTAGTGAAATGCCGGGACGCCAAACGGGGGTGGAAGGGGAGAATATTACTCGGAACTCGCCTACGGGAATTTCGACTGAATAGGAGGTTATGAATTGCAGGGTTGTGTTTCGGGTGAATTCTTTGCCAGCGGGAATGTGGAGGTCGGTTTCGGTGAAGGATTGGTAGCCTTCAAATTGATAATGGACATCGTAATCGGCGGCGGGGATATGGTTGATGGAGAATTTGCCATTTAAATCGGTAGTGGTTTCGAGGATTACTGTGTTTTGCCCTGATTGGGTGAGGTAAACCCTGACACCGAAAAGCACGGTTCCAAGAGGATTATGGACGGAGCCCCGGATTTTGGCCGATGTGGTGCCAATGTTGAGGATTTCGCGGGCTTTAAAATATCCGGTGACGAAGACGGGGTGGGATAATTTAAGGGTGTTGGTCATTTTATCTAAACCGAGTTTGAAACCTCTATCGATTATGTCGCGAACCATGGAGTCTATTTGGACAAGGGCTAAGGATTTTGAGATTACTGACTGCCGCGGATTTTGGATGGATGTTCCGTAGAGGTTGATGGCGGTTTGGAGGTCGGAGACATCGGTGGCATCGTAGCCGAAAGGGCCTGCCGCAACGAGGTTTGTATTGGCTTCGTTGTGGATGGTTTGGCATATTGCTTCGATTTCTTCTTTTTTGAATCGTGTGAAATCGGATGCTGTGTAATTGACTTTAAGCAGGAGGGTATTGTTGTTGACAGATGCTGCATAGGCGGTGAGTGCATTGCAGCATTTGAAGGCAATGTTTGTCATTGCTGTGCGAATTTCGTTTGTGTCGAGGGTTACACCGATGGAGGTTCCCAAAGCAATTTGTTCAAGCTGGCTTATGAGAACCATTTTGTTGTCGATGGCAGTTTTGGCAGCGGCAAAAGCTGCAATGAGTGCTGTGATAGCGGCATTGTTGGTGCAATACAACAGGGTTGCACGAATCATGTTTAGGAGGTTAGTGGTTGAGTTTTTCATTTTATTGATTTTTTAGGTTAAAGATTGGTTGAGGATTAAAACGATGCAATTTGAAATGGGCGAAGTGGGATTTGCAGAGGGCTTAACAGGGTTTGAAAGGCATTAAGCAGGATTTGAAGGGTGTGAAGTGGGGTTTGAATGAGGTGAAGCGGGGTTTGAAGAGCATGCAGCGGGGTTTGAAGCCCTTTAAGTGGTCTTTGAAGTCCGTTAAGTGGTTTTTGAAGAGCATGAAGTGGGGTTTGAAGTCCGTTAAGTGGTCTTTGAAGAGCATGAAGTGGGGTTTGAAAGGCGTTAAGTGTGGTTTGCACGAATTGAAGCGGGGGGAGTTTTGCTGGTGAAGGGTAGTTTAGTGTGTGTAGCTAAGGGTTTGGAGGGTTCGTACAACAAACTGTGTCAAAACAAAAAAAGCATATAAATTTGACACAATATGGAACAAGAAGACAACTTTGATTACAAATCATTTGAGAAAGCCGCGATTCGTGGACTATTCTCTGGGCAACCCTTAGAAGGGAAGGATGGT
>CANJNG010000005.1 GCA_947475205.1 Bacteroidota bacterium | reverse complement strand
TGGGGATTATATTTAAACCATAAATGTAGACTTTTATCTTTTACTCCCCAACTTTTGACGCTGACCCGTAATTACATGTAGCCTTCAATTTACCTAATCCAAATCCACCGCTTTCTTGGCTAAGTGTGGTTCAAAGCCCCTAGAAACCAAAAACCGATAAGCATTTGCCTTCTGTTCAAAATCGTTTTTTGATTTAGAAGTAGCCAAATGTTTTTCGGTGAGCTTGGCAATAAGTGCCTGATATGCATCTTCCGAAATTTCTTGCATGGCTGAACCTATTAAAGTTGGATTAATCCCAAACTGTTTTAGGTACATTTTTATTTTGATTTTTCCCCAGCCCAATTGATTAAACTTGCTACGGGCAAAGGTATTTGCAAAACGTTTTTCGTCTAAAAACCCTTGATTCTCTAAATCTAAAATTACCTTTTCTGCTTCTTCCTTTGTGGCTTCCCAAGAAGATAGTTTCTTGCGTAATTCACTACGGCAACGTTCCTGAATGGCACAATAGTTAGCAGCCTTTTGCAGAAGGGTTTTATAATCGATGGACATACTAATTCATTACAAATATGCTCACCTATTTATTATCATACACAATAACCAAGAAACCATTAATAGTGAAGCGTCGACAGAAGTTTACAACATAATAATAGGTGTCAGGATTTAGCAATTTACCTTGTTTGTCGAGTCCAGCCCAATCGTTTTTGAAATTATCGTTATGGAATTTCAAATTACCCCAACGGTCATACACATCTAGGGTTAAGCACTCCGCATTAACGGGCAGATTAAACGAGAAAACATCGTTAAAGCCATCGCCATTTGGTGAGAAAACATTTGGAATATTAAGCGATTCTTCCACATGCAAATCAAACTTGGCAGTATCGGCACACCCGCTATCAGAATAGGCCAGCAGCAATACGTTATACATTCCGGTATCGTTATAAGTGTGCGAAACTGAAGTAGCTGTTACGTTTGGACTACCATCACCAAATACCCAAACAACGCTATCACTTCCTACCGATGTGCTGTTAAATTCCATAGCCTTTATTTTGTTTCCGGCCAAAACAGGGAAGGCATCAAACGAAGCCTCTGGAACAGTCCATACGTTTATATAGGCATTAGTGGAATAGGGATAGGTGCAGCCGTTATCAAACTTCACTGTAAACGTGGGTTCATAAATGCCCGGCTTTGTATAGCACCATGAAACTGCGGTTTCTCCGCTAATTACCGTATCAATTAAATCCCAAGTATATTCTAAGGCAACGAGTGGAAGTCCTGCAATATTAGCTTCTAAATCTACGCATATTGCGGGGCAGTTGCTTTCACTTATTGGAGTAAAGTTAAGATTTGGTCCTTCAAAAAACGAAATGTAGTTTTCTAACGTGTCAGAAAAGATACAACCATTGGGGTGTTCAGCTGTAGCTGGAGTGGATGCGGCAAGAATAACTGTGTAGTTTCCCGGAGCAGTGTATTGGTGTGTTCCAGGGTTTTGCTCCGCTGAAGTACCTCCATCACCAAAATCCCATTGCCAACTACTTACAGTTACATCAGCAGGTACAGTAGTATTGTTGGTAAACCCAACTGCGTAAGGTCCACATAACTCTAGACTATCACCTAAAAAATCAACAATAGGTCCATGAATGCTGAGTACACCACCAGTTGGCTTAACATTGCAACCACTTGTATCTTCAAGAGAAAGCACCGGGGCATAATCGCCTGCTGAAGTAAAAGTATGTGTAATCACTGTGGCCTCGGTGGTATCTGTGCCGCCATCACCAAATATCCATTTAAAATTATCAACATTGGTCAATCCAGCTGCAGTGAAAGTTACCACAAGAGGAGCACAATTAGCCGTCATAGGATTAAAAGTAAATGTACCATTGGGACCTCCAACAACAATATATGCTGGCATGATGAGTGTATCTCTACAGCTCGTTGCTCCGACTCCACCTGAAACAACCACTTGTGTTACTGAATAAGTCCCCGGAATTGTATAAACATGGGATGCAACACTATCAATATCTGTCCCGATAATAGTATTGCTATTGCCATCGCCCCAAATATACGTAATTGAGGTAACATCAACAGAAGATGTATTGGTAAAGTACTTAGTTACAGGAGGGCAATTATCTTGTAAGGAATCACTGGGATTTACAAAGAAACCTGCACGCGGCACCGATACCAGAATAGAATGTGCAGCCGTGTCTTGGCATCCATAAACATCAGATGCAGTCAACAAAACTGTAAAAATGGTTGTAGAGTCTACATTGTAGATATGGGACGGATTAGTTATATTGTCAATTCCGCCATCGCCATAATCATAATGAAAGCTAAGACCACTTTGAGGAGTGGATTGTTGATTGTTAAAAAATACCGCTACTCCGCTACAAGGGGCAGAAGAAGAAGGTGTAAAAGATGCAATAACCTTGGAAACCCTTACATAAAACTCTGCGGTGTCGCTTTGGCATCCTGCATCATCGGTTACCCAATGGCGGATGGTATCTGCCATAGAAGAAAGATAAGAAGTAACGTTAAACTCGTTTGTTGAACTCTGCTGGTTTTGCTCGTTTATCCAATGATAATCGGTGATGGTTTGCCCGGGAGTTACACTAGAAGAATCAACGAAAAGGCCGGTCCCGGGAAGACATATTAAGGTATCTAAAGAAGATATATGGGCAACGGGGCGGGGTCTTACAGTTAAATCCACTGTTTTAGTATCGGAACAACCGAATTGATTTACCCCTGTAACCGTTGCAGTAAAAACACCCGAACCTGTGTAAAGATGGTTTATGGTTAAATCGCTTGTGCTGGCAGGAAAGGTACTATCGCCAAAATCCCACAAATAGTTTTGTATTGGGCAAACAACCGGATCGCTGAATGCTCCCAGAAATGTGGCATTGAAAGGTTGACAGCCTGTGGAAGCTAAAAGTTGAGGATCCATAACAAGGCTATCGAGGTTGATTTTAACACTGTCCGTATGAGGAGGGCAACCGGTGGATACATCAGTAACTGTAAGCTTTAAATTGTAGGTGCCAGCTAAAGAATAGGTAATTGGTGGCGGGTCCTTAAGATTAGAAGTATCTGTTGTAATATTTGGAAAGCCGTAATCCCAATGGTAGATTGTTGTTCCTCTTGAATGTGAAGTGTCTTGAGGTGTAATAGTAATTGGAAAATCTTCTTTACAAAAATTTGTAGTAGGCTGATAAATTATAGCCTTTGCAGGAATTATATAGACTGCACTATCTATCATGGTATCGTTGTAGCACAGATTATGGCCAACAGTGAGTTTTACGAAAAAATATCCGGTATCGGTAAAGGTATAGGTAGGGGAAGCAATATTTTGACTTCCTCCATCTCCAAATTTCCAAATCCATTCATCCACAAAACTGCTGCTAAGGTTGGTAAAGCTAATAGGATTGCTAAAACATGTGCTATCAGGAGTCCAGCTAAATAAAGGGGTTGGGGTTTGTCCAACCAAAACTTGGAAGGTGTCTTTATCGGTGCAGCCCAAGGCATTGGTGACGGTTAAAATAGCATCGAACTGTCCGGTATCGGAATATACATGGCTTACTTGTATGCCTGTGCCGGAGGTGCCATCACCGAAATCCCATGTCCAAGAATTTGCTGTAGGATTAAATACTGAAGAATCTAAAAATAGAACGGGAAGCGGAAAGCAACCACCCGGAGTATCGGTATTGAAGTGAGCAATGGGTAATTGCACGGTAATACTATTAGAGAAAGTGGCGGTATCGCTACAACCATTGGCATCGGTAACAGATAGAAAAAAGCTGTAAACTCCTTCTGCAGTTAATGTAAATGAAGGCGTTTCTAAACTCGAAGCTCCAACAGTGGCTCCAGTCGAATCTTTTATCACCCACCCCCAAGCGGTCATTGTACCTTGTGTATTATCTTGCAAGGTGGCGGTGAAAGGAAGTGAGCAACCTATACTTTGTTGTGCTGCTGCTGTGGGTTCGGGTTTTGGGAAAACGGTAATTGTTTGGAAAACTGTATCGGGACAACCGTTATAGGTTTCTATCAACCTTACGCTGTATGTGCCTTCAGTGTTGAAGGTATGAGTTGGACTTGCCACAAAAGATTGGTTGTTGCTGCCCGATGCAGGGTCGCCAAAGTTCCATTGATTATTTGCCGTTACAGGATTTCCGGCATTGGTAAACAATACCTGAAAAGGAGCACAACCCGAAGAGGTGGTTGTGGTGAAGTCTGCTACATAAGGTTGAAGAATTATAGTACGGGTAGCTGTTGCAACACAGCCTTGGTTGTCGGTAACAGTAAAATTTACGGTATAATTTTGGGCATTGGTGTAAGTTTGTTGCGGAGGTGCTGCCGCTGTTGAAGTATTCCCGTTTCCAAAATCCCATGAAAAGGTTTGGCCGGTTGCTGTTGGGGTGGTATTTGTAAAGGTTACATTAAGCGGAGGATTGCAACCCGAAGAAGGGCTTGCTGTAAACGAGGCATTAGGACCGCTAACGGTAATGTAATTGGGCATAGAGATATCATCAGTACAACCATTGACATCGGTAACACTAAGCGAAACTGTATAGGTGCCAGGAAGAGTATAGGTGGGAACACCTGAAGGGTTTTGAGCCGTAGAACTTTGGCTGTTTCCAAAATCCCAATCCCAAGCAGTTATGGCACCTGAAACAGAAGGGGTAGAATTATTTGTAAATATTGGGGAGAAAGGGGTACAACCTGTTTGCGGATTAGCCGAAAATGCTGCGGTAGGGTTACCGTAAACGGTTACTGCTCCGGTTTGGGTTTCGGTATCGGTACCAGAACTATTTGTTACGATAAGAGTAATGGTATAGGTGCCAGCAGTGGGATAGGTAATGGTGGGATGCAATAAATCTGTATTTACAGCCGGATTACCCGAAAGGACAGGGTTCCCATTTCCAAAATCCCAAGACATATTGCTAAATGGCCCACCAGTACTAGTGCTAGTGAAATCAACAATAAGTATGGCACAACCGGAGGCATTGTCAATAGTGAAGGATGCTGTTGGGGTTTGGGCAAGGGCTTTGGTTTTGCCTAAACAAACAATAATTATTAGGCTAAATGCTATGAGGAGATATTTCTGAAATGTAATATTCATTCTTCGTGTAAAGTGTGACTTTATAAATTAGTTAAAGCTATTGTTGCGGTTTTGTGGAACTTCTATCTTGGGTTTACTCATGAATAACCGCCAGTTTAAGCCCAGTTTCACTATACCTAAGTTTCCGTATCCGGCTTCTAAGTCAAAGCCTAAATGTTCGTCCATTTGATAGTGAATGCCCGGCCAAATGCCATAGGCCAAACCCGCTTTTGAGGGGTTATCTTTCACATCGGTATCGTTTTGCAGAGCTCTGGGTTTAAGGGCAAGGTTATAGCCCAATCCGGCAGCTACATAAAAATGCAAGTATTTCATAGGCAAGCCAAACAAAGGGCGAACGGGATTAAAGAAGTGGTACTTGCCTTTAACACCCACTGTTATGTAATCGAATTTGTAATTTGATTCACCCACGCCATAGGATTTAATTTTGCCGTCGAAAGAACCGTGCACTTGCTTCTGTTCCATAAAATAGCCCACCCACACTCCGCCTGTCCAGCGTTTCACTACATTATATTCTACTAAAATGGCAACGGGTTTGGTATATTTTGCTCCGGTTATTCCCACAAAAGCCCCAATATTTATGCTCCGTTCTTCGGCAGAGAAATAGCCTTGAGGTGTTGAGGCAATTTCGGTAAGTTTGGCATCACGTTCTTTTTTGGCTTCTATCAAAAAGGCTTTGTCGAGTTTGAACTTAGCATTATTGATTTTCATTTTGTCAATTTCTTTCAGTTCACGCTCGGCTTTAAAGAGGTATTCACGGGCATTGTCGTATTCGGCCTGTGGCAAATCGGTCTTTTTCATTTGCTCGAGATAATACACACTCAGGTTAGTGATGCGGCGAACAGCACGCTTGGAGGTGTCTATCTTGGATTTATCAATTTCTAAAAAATCTTGAGAAAATAAAACTTCTGTTTTTAGCGAAGCCGCTATTAGCATTACTACAAGGAGTAAAAGGTTCTTCATTTGCCGGGTTTTGCCGCTTTATAGAGTCAAAACCTAGTGATTTTGGGCTATAATGGATTTATAGGGCAAATAAAGTAAAAAAAGCCTTAGGTATGTTATGTTTTTTAACTGGCTGGGGATTTTGAACCCAAGAGAATTTTGCGATATGGAGATTCAGGAGACTTTTTACTATAAAATAAAACAACAAAAAAAACAACCTATAGACAAACCTACGCTTCAGCTCAACAAAAATTAGCACTTTTGCAAAAAAAATGAGTTTTCCATAATAATCAAGTAACCATTGAAATTACTTATTTTTATAAAATTCACTACTTAGTCCTTTTTCATTACCACCCCCCATTTATGCTAAGAACACACACCTGCGGCGAACTCAGAATTAATAATGTTGGAACAGAAGTAACCATTTGCGGTTGGATACAAAAAAGCCGCGATTTGGGCGGTATGACCTTCATTGACCTTAGGGATCGCTACGGAGTTACACAATTGGTTTTTAACATGGAAACTAATTCCGAATTGTGCGAAAGTGTGCGGAAAATGGGGCGGGAATTTGTTATTGCCATAACCGGAAAAGTTACCGAACGCAGCAACAAAAATGCTAAAATTGCAACTGGCGATATTGAAATTGTAGCCGAAAAATTGGAATTGCTTAATTCAGCAAAAACTCCTCCGTTTACGATAGAAGATGAGTCGGATGGTGGCGATGATTTGCGAATGAAGTACCGCTACTTGGATATTCGCCGAAACCCGGTGAAGAATTCTTTACTGCTGCGTCACAGGTTGGCTTTAGAAACCCGAAACTATTTGGCCGGTCAAGAATTTATAGAGGTAGAAACGCCTGTGTTAATTAAGTCCACACCCGAAGGAGCGAGGGATTTTGTGGTTCCCAGCCGAATGAATCAGGGGGAATTTTATGCTTTACCGCAAAGTCCGCAAACCTTTAAGCAATTGCTTATGGTGGCCGGAATGGACAGATATTATCAGATTGTGAAATGTTTCCGCGATGAGGATTTGCGAGCCGACCGTCAGCCGGAGTTCACCCAAATAGACTGCGAAATGTCGTTCATCACCCAAGAAGATATTTTGCAAACATTTGAAGGGTTGGCAGTGCATTTATTTAAGACAGTGAAAGGTTTGGATTTACCCAAATTTCCAAGAATTACCTATGCCGAAGCAATGGAAAACTATGGGAATGACAAACCTGACACCCGTTTCGATATGAAGTTCTTCTATCCACAATTTCCAAAGGTTGGGTTTAGTGTGATTGAAAATGCTGATTTGGTGGTGAGCATTGTTGCGAAGAATTGCAGCGAATTTACCCGCAAACAAATTGATGAACTTACCGAATGGGTAAAGCGTCCGCAAATTGGAGCAGGTGGTTTAATATATGTACGGTATAATTTGGATGGAACAGTGAAATCTTCGGTAGATAAATTTTACAGCGAAGAACAGCTTCGCGAAACATTTGGTTCGGCTAATGCTGAAAAAGGTGATTTGGTATTGGTATTGACCGGTGCAAAAGCCAAGACTTTAAAGGCTATGAGCGAACTCCGCCTCGAAATGGGCAACCGTTTAGGACTGCGAAAAAAAGAGGAATTTAAGCCTTTGTGGGTACTCGATTTTCCGCTTTTTGAATTTAATGATGAAGACAATCGGTTATATGCAATGCATCACCCGTTTACTTCGCCCCACACCGAAGACATTGCTTTATTGGACACAAATCCGGTAGCGGTGAGAGCCAATGCCTACGATATGGTAATAAATGGAGTTGAGATAGGTGGTGGTTCTATCCGGATTTTCAACAAGGAATTGCAAGCTAAAATGTTTAATTTATTGGGATTTACGCCCGATGAAGCTCAGGAACAGTTTGGCTTTTTGATGAATGCTTTTGAATATGGAGCCCCTCCACACGGTGGCTTGGCATTAGGTTTCGATAGGTTGTGTGCTATGTTTGGCGGTTCCGATAGTATCCGCGACTATATTGCTTTCCCGAAAAATAATTCGGGTCGCGATGTAATGATTGATTCGCCATCGCCAATAAATCCTGTGCAGTTAAAGGAATTGGGAATAGCAGTAAGTGGTAAATAGATTACAATAGCATAACCTAGCGAAATCAGTTTTTTCACTGGTTTAAATATAATTGGGGATCCCCCCTACCCTTCTAAAACCTGCTTTCTTAAAAAGTCATCATCTTGCCAAAGATTTTCAATATTGGGAATTAGAAGCAGATTTTTCATAATAGCTTCCTGTCGGCGACCTTCGTCTAAAGCAGTTTTGTAGGGGATATGACTAAAGGTAACCATGCTGTAAAGCGGAATCCATTTATCGGGTGCTAATTGGCTAAGACGTGCTTCAATTTTTTTGCGAAGAATGAATTCAGGCTGGGCAACCAAATCACGCATTTCGATATAGTTATTGAGGGCTAATTCGGCAATTGCATCGGTGTTGGGTTTGCGTTCGGTTTCAAACTTTTGAAAGAGCTTTTGCCAGTTTCCATCGAAATCGGTCATCATTTCATCTAAAATGCGGCAGTCTTCAAACCCGGAATTCATACCTTGTCCATAAAATGGTACAATGCCGTGAGCCGCATCTCCGAGAAGCAAATATTTATCCTTGTGGCTCCAAGGGAAGCATCGAATAATCACTAAGGAAGAAGTGGGATTGCGGAAATATTGTTCCTCTAAATCGGGGATTAACTGAAGTATGTCTGGAAATGTTTTCTCAAAAAAAGCACGAAGCTTTGTGGGAGTATCGATTGCCGAAAAGGAATTTTCACCATCAAATGGAAAAAAGAGAGTCGAGGTGAAACTTCCATCCAAATTAGCTAATGCTATTAGCATAAATCTTCCACGCGGCCATATATGGAGAGCATTCGGGTCGAGTTTATGCGAACCGTCGGGGTTTGCTGCTATGTTTAGTTCTTTGTAACCATCTTTGAGATAGGTTTGGGAATAATCGAAGCGGTCGGTGAATTGCAAGCGGTGGCGAATTTCAGAGAAAGCTCCATCAGTGCCGAAAATGCGGTCGTATTTTTGAGAAATAGTTTCTTTGGTTTGAGTATTTTCGAAGGATAATTCACCCGAATCCAAATTAGAATTTGTGCAGCGTTGGTTAAAATGAAAAGTAAGTCCGGGAAACTTCTCTGCTTCGGACATAAGTGTTTTGTTTAGCTCGCCCCGAGAAACTGAATAAATAGCCTGACCTTCTTTTCCATAAGGCTGCAAACTGGTATTACCCGAAAGATCATGTATCATCCGGCCTTTCATCGGGATGGCAATTTTGCGAATGGCATCGGCCAATCCTGCTCGTTCTAAGCCAAGCCATCCCCGCTCACTCAAGGCAAGGTTTATGCTTCGCCCGGCCTGAATTTGCTCTTTACGCATATCGGGTCTTCGCTCGTAAACATCAATATTATAACCTCTTTTGGCTAAATACACGCCCAGCAACGAACCTACTAATCCACCTCCTATAATTGCCTGTTTTTCCATACGGCAAAGGTGATGATTATTTTAGGATATGGTAATCTCGACCCTAAATTGAGAATGAGTGCTTTTATATTAAAATAACGTTTATAAATTTTCATTATTTATGCAACCCATTTCCTTTGAAACTTAATAATCAAGCAAAATGCGAAAGATTCGAATCGCAGAAAACATTGATTGCAAGGTAGGATTCAGCTATTTCTTGAGTTCCTTTATTCAGAAAACAGACTTAATCCAAACTTTCCTTCAAAGCCAATAACTTAGATTTAGCATTTATTAGAATAGCCTTAACATTATCTATTTCAAAACCAACAGGCTCAATTTTTTCTTTTGAACGAAGTTGTTTCTTGGCACCTGCCAGTTTAAATCCTTGCCCTTTTACCAAGCCATGAATTTCTTTTAGTTTCTCAATATCCTTTACAGTGAAAAGCCTGTCGCCTTTTTTGTTCTTTTTAGGCTTCAAAACCGGAAATTCCTTTTCCCAAAATCGTATAAGTGATGAGTTTACAGCCAGCATCTGAGACACTTCGCCAATACTGTAATACAACTTTGCGGTTTCTTTTTCTGTAGCTTCCATTTCTTGAATTATTGAGCAAATATAGATTGATTCAATTACCTTGAAAGTAAAATTATAATTTCCTTTTCGAGGAATTGACTCTTCTGCGATAAAATAGTGATTGCTGACTTTATGATTGAAAACCTAAAATTTGTAGCACTCCTAAATTTCCCATCCTGAAAACCATTAACTTTATCGCTCAAAACACTTTCATCTCTTGAAAAACCGCATTTGTATTTTCTTTCTTTTAGGTTCCGTTACCCTTTCGCTTTCCGCCCAAAATCATATTCAAACGCTTGCCTTTGGTTCGTGTAGTTTTCAGTGGACGAGACAGCCCATGTGGAAATATATAATCGCCAATAAACCCGAGGTATGGGTTTGGTTGGGCGATAACATATATGCAAACACCCGTAATATGGACGAAATGGCTCGGATGTATCAACGGCAATTGCAAAATCGCAATTACAAAAAACTGCTGGCTGCCTGCAAAGTAGTGGGTATTTGGGACGACCATGATTATGGTGCAAATGATGTGGGGAAAAACTATCCAGAAAAGGAAACCTCGCAGCAATTGATGCTCGATTTCATAGGCGAACCCCAAAACACAGTTCGTCGCCAACAAAAAGGCGTTTACACAACCTACGATTATGGCACAACGGGCGAAAAACTTAAACTAATCCTGCTTGATACCCGCTATCATCGCGACAACCCCGGATCCGATGCCGATATGCTGGGCGAAGAACAATGGAAATGGTTGGAAAACACGTTGAACACCGACGATGCAGATGTTACCATTATTGGTAGCGGAATTCAGTTTGCTTCGGGACCAACATTTTTTGAAGGTTGGCTCAATTTCCCAAAATCGCTGGAACGGTTAAAAAAAATGATAGCTAATTCTAAAAAGAAACACATCATTTTTATTAGTGGTGATCGGCATTTGAGCGAGATATGCCGTACCGATAACCTTCCCTCCTACCCTATTTACGATTTCACCAGCAGCGGCCTTACGCATAGCAATTTCTTTATGAAAAATAGCTATGAAAACAGCAACCGCATTAGCCCTTTAAATGTAAAGAAAAACTTCGGGATTATTAAAATTGACTGGACTTTGAAGAAACTCATTCTGGAATCGAGAGGGAAAAACAATCAACTTTTTTTTAGCAAAGAAATTGGGTTTGGGGAGATTGAATAGTGTGAGTTATGTCGGTTTAAACCTGACAGGTTTTTGAAACCTGTCAGGTTTAATTAGCCGCTCACTATTCTTCATCAATCCCTCACCTGTTTCTGATACAAATCAAAATACTGGCCTTTAAGCTCAAGCAATTGTTCGTGGCTGCCGCTTTCCACAACCCTTCCTGCATCAAGCACTAAAATTCTGTCGGCATCTTTCACCGATGAAACCCTGTGGCTAATAATGATAGAGGTTTTCCCCTTCATTATCCGTTTGAGATTGGTCAGAATAGTTTCTTCGGTTTCGGTATCCACCGCCGAAAGGCAATCATCAAATACTAATATTTTTGGATTACGAATAATGGCCCGGGCAATGCTTACCCGCTGCTTTTGTCCTCCCGAAAGCGTTATCCCTCGCTCACCAACAACGGTTTGGAATCCTTCGGGGAAGGCAGAGATATTGCTGTAAATGTCTGCATCTTTAGCCGCTTGCTCAATGGCTTCAACATTCGTTTTATCGGGAATTCCAAAGGCGATGTTATTGGCAATTGTATCGCTAAACAGAAACACATCCTGCGGCACATAGCCCGAATTCCGCCTCAACTCGTCTAAGTTGATTGATTTAATATTCTTTCCATCCAGCAACACTTCGCCTTCCACGGTATCAAATAACCTTAAAAGTAAAGCCGAAATGGTGCTTTTTCCGCTACCTGTTCGGCCAATAATGGCAACGGTTTCGCCTGCGTTTATCTTAAACGAAATATTATCTAAAGCCCTGATGCCGCTTTCGGGATAAACGAAACTTACATTGCGGTATTCTATCTCTCCTTTAATGGAGCTTGCTTCCTGTGTAGGATTCTGAATTTCGGGTTTACTGTGTAAAAACTCGTTGATACGTTTTTGCGATGCTGCCGCCCGCTGCAAAATGCTCGACACCCAACCAATGGAGGCAAAGGGCCAAGTAAGCATATTTATATAGACTATAAACTCGGCAATATTTCCCTGACTTATCTCCCCGGTGATAACCTGTTTGCCCCCAACATAAATGGTAATTATGGTGCTTAGCCCAATCAAGACAGTCATCACCGGAAAAAACAAGGAGTTAATTTTGGCTAACGTAAGCGATTCATCTTTATAAGAAAGGCTTTCTTTTTCGAAAGCATCAATATAAGCATCTTCCCGATTATATGCCTTTAAAACCCGAATGCCGGAGAAACTTTGCTGAACGAAGGAACTTATGTTGCTGAGCTTTTGCTGAACCAACTCGCTTTGCTTGTTGATTTTCTGACTCACAACATAAATCAATATTGACATCAGAGGCAAAGGCAAAAGCACATAAAAAGTAAGTTCTACGCTTACCGAAAACATACTGTAAAGCACAATAATTATAGTAAAGGCTAAGTTGGTGGTGTACATTATAGCGGGGCCAACATACATCCGTGCCCGGCTTACGTCTTCGGAAATGCGGTTCATTAAATCGCCCGTGCTGTTTATTTTATAGAACGAAAGACTCAGTGCTTGGTAATGCTCATAGATGTCGTTTTTCATATCATATTCTATCAGCCTGCTCATTACAATGATTGTTTGCCGCATCAAGAACATAAAAAAGCCTTTCATCAAAGCCATGGATAGCAGCATAATTCCACATACCATAAGCACTGTGGTGAAGGTTCGCAGAAACTCTTCATACAATCCGAATCCTTGAAACTGACGGGCCACACCAACTGTTTCTATAACTAAATCTACCGCATAACGCACCACTTTGGCGGGGTAAATGGCGAAGATGTTGGAGAGAATTACGAATACTATTCCCAAGCTAAACCGAATCCAATATCGCCTGAAGTATTTATTTAAGGAAAAGAGGGAGAGCAAAGTATTGAGTAGAGAGTAATGAGTAGAGAGTAATGAGTATTTACCGGATAGGGCTACAGAAAAAGAACAATAATACTATGTAAGTTGTTCTAACAATCGAAAATCTAAATGCCGTTAGGACAAAATCAGTTTTCAATCAGATTATCAGCACAATCATGCGTGCCATTACCTACAGCATCGCCACAAACTCATCAAACAAGTATGTGCTATCGTGAGGGCCGGGAGCTGCTTCGGGGTGGTGCTGCACCGAAAAAACTTTCTTGCTTTTCATCCGCAAACCTTCGATAGTGTTATCGTTAAGGTTTATATGCGTAATCTCCACATCGGGATTGTTTGCCACCATTTCGGCATTCACCGAAAAGCCGTGATTCTGGCTGGTTACTTCGCACTTTCCTGTAATGAGGTTTTTAACCGGATGGTTAATTCCCCGGTGGCCGTTATGCATTTTGTATGTTTTGATACCATTGGCTTCGGCCAATAGCTGATGCCCTAAGCAAATTCCGAAAACGGGAATATTGCTTTCAATCAAGGATTTTACTTGAGCAATTACATCGGTCATTGCCCCAGGATCGCCGGGACCATTGGTGAGCATTATGCCATTGGGTTTCCAAGCTAAAACTTCAGTAGCAGGGGTATTTGCCGGAAACACTTTCAGGTAGCAGCCTCGTTCGGCTAATCGGCGAAGGATATTGAGTTTGGTACCGTAATCCATCACCGCTACTTTTTTCTTAGCTTTTTCGTCCCCCATAAAATAGGGTTCTTTGGTAGAAACTTTGGAAGAAAGCTCCAGCCCGGCCATGGAAGGGACTTTGGCTAATTTAGCTTTCAGCTCTTCAATATCGCTTGTGTCGGACGAAATGATGGCATTCATTGCTCCTTCGCTGCGGATGTGGCGAACTATGGCACGGGTATCTACATCGGAAATGCCTACCATTCCGTTTTCGTCGAAGTAACTTTGTAAGGTTTGGGTTGATTGCGGACGGCTAGCTATTTCGGAAAATTCGCGACACACTAATCCGGCTATTTTTAAGGATTCGGACTCCGACTCGGTATCTAGTATTCCATAATTGCCAATATGAACGTTGTTCATTAGCATTATTTGCCCGAAATAGCTGGGGTCGGTAAATACTTCCTGATAGCCGGTCATTCCGGTATTGAAGCAAATTTCGCCTGTGGCTGTACCAATTTTCCCTACGGCTTTTCCTTTGAAATAGGTGCCGTCTTGCAACAATAGCAAGGCATCGGGGCGGTTATATAATTTTCCCATTGGGAGGCAAAATTATGGGAATACATTGCTGTTAATTCCGAAAGAAATATAGGTTTTCAACAAGATTTGAAAAGGGGGAAAGGGTTCGGATTTAAAATCGATTTTACGGAAATTTGTCCTCCTGTCCTGATTACAAAATTTGGCAGTGTTCATTACATTTCCATTATTTTTGCTTCAAATTTTCTTCATTGCCCGAAATTACCCACATATCGCAACTAGACATAAACGGCACCTATACCTACGCCGATTACCTCACCTGGAGGTTTGAAGAATATGTGGAACTGATTAAAGGAAAGATTTTTTTGATGTCGCCGGCTCCGAAAAGGGTTCATCAAGATATTTCAGGTGTTATATTTAATAGATTGTACACTTACATGGAAAAACAGAAATGTAAGACATACAATGCCCCATTTGATGTGAGGCTGCATAACAAAAGCAAATCATCACTCGCCAATAAGGATATTTTTACGGTGGTTCAACCTGATATTTGCGTGATTTGCGACCCCGCCAAATTAGACGATGCGGGCTGCATTGGAGCTCCCGACTTAATTGTGGAAATACTTTCTAAGGCTACCTACAAAAAAGACCTTGACGATAAATTTAAGCTCTATGAAGAAAATGGTGTGAAGGAATATTGGATTGTGAACCCCGACGAAAAGGCTATTCACGTTTATGTGCTCATTAACCATAAATACGACCTCTTGAAAATCTATGATGGCAAAGGTGAAATTCCCGTAAATATATTTTCGGGGTTTGCTTTACTGTGGGAGGAGATTTTTTTTCACGCTTGAAAGTATTGGTGCTAAGTTTCAAGTTGAAAGTTATTAGTTGAAAGTTGCTACCGCAATTGAGAAACCTCGCTCGGGGACATTTTCAAGGCTATCCATTAAAGTTGAAAGCTCAGATTTAAGCGAGGGGTATTTTTAGCTAATCTTTTTAGTTGCCTATCAAACGAGGCTATTGTGAGCAAATTAAAGCTCATTTAACAATTCTCTTGGATTTCGAGCTTTTTTTCTTACCAGTTTTTACTAAATTTAGTTCGGCGATGGCTTCTTTAATTTCTTCTTTTAGTAATGTATTTTCGTGGGAGATGGAGTTTATTTTTACAAAAGATATACTTTTTAGCACTTCTAATAAGGCATCGGCTTTGTTGTCGGGAACTTCTAATTCTACTCTCATTGGTTAAATTTTCTGGGGGCAAATTTAGATGAGATTATTTGAAATTTTAATTTTAATAACTCTGCTGCCTGTAATTGGTTGTAAGGTTAATGGGATGGTGGCTATTTGTATAGAGGGTTTTGGGAAATTTTATGGGATTATGTCTGGAATTGAAAAATGTTTATTTTTGGGGCATAATTCAATACTTATTTACTTTTAAATTTTCAAGAAAATGGCTTCAAATTCTGAAACTGGGCATGATAAAAACATTGCCAATGCTGAGACTATGATTTTAATTTATACCGGTTGGGGTGGTAATTATGCACCGGGTACTGCGAGTATTAAGTTGCCGCAACTGGTGGCGAAACATCTTGCGGCGAAAACAAAAAACAAAGATTTTAATGATTTAGACGCACCGTTAAAGGTGATTGAGGATGCTAGAAGGGTGAAATATGAGCCGCTGGATGAGGTTGTGAGGGGTTGCATGGGGATTTATGAAAGTTCGGATGCGGGTGATGGATTGATAAAGAATGCGAGGCGGCTTGTGGATTTGATTACGGGAGATAATGTTTCGAAGCACAGCAAGAAGAAAGGGAAAGGTGGTGGAACTGCTGAAGGCGGAGAAGGGGATTTGAATGGGGGAACGAATGGAGGAGCGGCAGATGATGCGGCGGGACAAGGAGTGAGTGTGAGCCAACAGAGTTTTGATAAAAGGTTGGAACATTTGTATCAGTTTAAGCAGCTGCTGGCAGCAGATTCGGCTAATTATGCTCCGGTGGAGGCGAATAGGACGGTTGCTTTTTTGGATGGGCTGTATGACTCGTTAGACACTGCGAATACGGCGGTGAAGGCGGCTAAGATTCCGGTGGATGAGGCTGCGGATGCTCGGGATTTGGAGCTTTATGAGCCTGAGCTTGGGTTGGTGGATTTGATGCTGCGAAGTAAGAAGTATGTGAAAGGCCTTGGGGATGCTAAATATAATGCTGTGAAGGGGATTAAGTTTACGAAACCCGAAAAGGAGGATTAAGGATTTGTTTACTCGTGGTGGTTCGCCCCACTCTTCCGATGAGGGAAGGGTGGGGCGTTTTTTATTGTTGCTTGTTGGTGTTAGTTTATTGCTAAATCGGGTAGCATTATTGCTAAATCGGGTGCAATTATTGCTAAATCGGGTGGAATTATTGCTAGTTCAGATACAATTGTTGCTAAATCAGGTGGCATTATTGCTCGATTGGGTAGGATTATTGCTAGTTCGGGTAGGATTATTGCTAGTTCGGGTAGGATTATTGCTAGTTCCGGTGGGATTGTTGCTCGATTGGGTGAGATTATGGAATCATAGGGCTGCACCCTATGCTGATGTATTTCGCCCTTTCAGGGCTGGGGTGGTTTTATATTGAGGGGGAAAGGAAATTAGGGGATTGAAGAAAATTGTTGCTGAATGAGAAATTAATTAAAATTGCCCTCTGAAAATAAAACACAATGGAACTGAAGTTGCCAACTACTGCCGGGGAAATAAAAGACTTTTTGAAAGCTTGCGAAAAACAAAGAGCCGAAATTGATGAAGGAGTTAAAAAAGGACAGCCGGATGTTACTTATGTATTATTAATTGGAGTTAGGGAAAGCAGGAACCTTCTGGACGAGATTGACGCTATTATTAAAGCTGGAGCTCCATTTCCGCCACATCTTGATTACCAAAAACTGGAACAAAAGGTAGCGGAAGCTGATGAAATCCTTAATGATTTCCCGGACGGAATAGACAAGCTGAATGAACTATTGGGGAAATTTGTTTTTGCGATAGATCAATATAAACATATTTGGGCTAAAGCACAGGATACCAAAAACCTCGAAAAAACTTTGGAGAGGCTTAAGTATTTATCGCAAACATTAGATGAAATGAAAGCGGTACTTAAGGAAATTGCTGACCTTAGTGCCGATATTAGAAAAATAATGGAAGCAGGAATCGCTATATTGAAAGATGCGTTATCGAAAACTTAGGTTCGCCCTGCTTGCCTCGCTTATACCGATAAGCCTGTTGCTGCATCTCAAGATTTTTAATTTAGATTTGATGGGCGTGCATGTGTGGCGGCAAACGCAGACACAAACGGTGATTAATAATTTTGTGGAGGGGGATTTTTGGATTGGGAATCCGAGAGTAAATAATTTACTCTATCCCGATGGAGTTCTTAGGCTTGAATTTCCATTGATGCAGTGGCTTTTTGCGTCGGTGGGGAAATTATTTGGTGGTGGTTATTTAACCTCCCGAATACTTACGTTCCTTGTTGGGTTATTCACAGTTTTGGGGTTCTATACTTTTTTGAATGCCTTGTTTAATAATAAACTATTAGCATCTATTGGTGCCTGGTGTTTTAATTTCTCACCCCTATTCTTTTATTACACTACTAATCCACTGCCCGACAACTTTGCTCTATCAATGGGTGTTTGGAGTTTGGCTTTTTTTGCCAAATTCATAAAATCATTAAATGAAAAACAGCTATTGGTTTCGTTTGCTTTTTTAGCCCTATCCGCTATGTGCAAATTGCCGTTTATCCTGTTTGCATCGGTTTACCTTGCTTATTTCCTACCAAAACTTTTGAATGGTGAGCTAAAGATTGGCAAAGCATTACTGGTATTGGGTTCATTTCTACTTTTCCTAATTCCATTTTTTGTTTGGTATGGAAAAGTAATCCCAACGTGGGGAAAAGATGGGGTTTTGGTTGGAATTTTCAGCAATACATATCAATCCAATTATCTTGAAATCATTGGCGGAACATTTGTTTCTATTCTCCCCGAACTACTGCTAAACTATGGGGCGGTTTTATTCTTCCTTGCCGGATTTTATTTTATGATTAGGAATAAGACTTACACCGATTCACGATTTATACCGCTTGCAATGTTGGGTGTTTGCCTGATTGGATATTTCATTTTCGAGGCCAATATTATTGCTTTGGTTCATGATTATTATTTGTTTCCCTTCCTCCCTCTTCTGTTTACGCTTGTGGCTTACGGAGCAGTTCACTTAATCCAATCAAAACAAAAATGGATTGTGATAATTTCAGTTTTAGCCCTTTTTATTTTGCCCTTAACGGCTTATCTCAGATGTCAGAGCCGATGGAATCCAAAAGAACCCGGTTTTAATGTAGCCTATTACAATCACAAAGCTGAATTGAGAAACCTGCTTTCTAAAGATGGTTTGTGTTTAATCGAAAATGACATTTCGGGCGTAATCGCTTTGTATTATTTGGATAGAAAGGGATTTATGTTGAATGAAAACTACAATTCTAAATCCTTTAATGATTTCAAAAACTTAGGTGTAAAGTATTTTGTGGTGGATTCAAAAGCCGATACCTCTATCATTCAAAAGCCTTTCCTTACCAAGAAAATCTTTGATAAAGATGATTTGAGGGTTTATGAATTGTAGGGGAAATTTATTCAATGTAGATTTTCTGGGTTTGAACAATATGTCCTAAAGTATCAGAAAATATAACGAAGTAAATTCCTTTGGCGAATTGCGAACAATCAATTGCAGTTGATTTCCCTAAAACATCAGATTCATATATTTTTTGCCCAAAGAAATTAATTATTCTGAGTTTTAAATCCTCGGAGTAATCATCATCAATATTGACTGCAAAGTTATTTGTGGTAGGATTTGGGAATACATGAATATAGCTTGTTGGTGTATCACTTCTTTTGTAATATCTGAAATAGTCAACCTCAACAATGTTTGGAAATGTAGAAGAGGCATCAGGCTCTACAGAAGGCCCCTTGCTTGTGCCGACACCTGTTCCAAAAATTACATTCATGCTATTTACAGGAAAAGCCTTACTTTGAAAATAAGTTCCGGCTCCTAAATCTTCACCACATTCTACGGGATTTCCCGTAGCGGTGAGAAATCTATAAAGTGTACGAGCGGTAATTCCATCCACTTTCCACACCAGTTTGTCGGGTTCAAATTCTAAAATTAATATATGCCATTGCGAGAAATCAGCATAATTCTCCAATATTTTCGAGCAGCCATTTGATTTGTGTACTTCATCAAAATCGTGGCCGGTGCTGGAAACAAAATGGTCAGTTCCTCGATAGCCATCATAAACATCAATCTCATCCCAACCATCGCCCTTTAAACCGCCGCCAAACATCCAAAAGGCAGGCCATATTCCCTTTACGTTCGGAAATTTTATTCGGGCCTCATATTTACCATAGTAGAATGTACGTTTTGATAGAATTTCGGCTGAGGTGTAATTAAAGGTTCGTAAGTTTATGTTTCCATCCCGCACTATTACCGAATCGGGTTCCCATGGAATAGCCCTGTTTACAATGGTTTCTTTTCGGGCATAAGCTTTATAAACACCATCTTCCACAACAGAATTTTCAGGCCTATAGCAATCTTGATTTGCATCAGTAAGGGTATAACCTTCCCAAATATACCACTTACTCGTATCCACCCTATCCCCCTCAAAATTATCTTCAAACTCCAGCACATAGTTATTGGTGTTGCATTTCGGGAAATAAGGCATCCACACCCCGGCCACTTCGCAGTTGGCGTTTAGTTGGGCAGCGGCGGTGAGGCTAATTAAGTTTAAAGTTACAAGTATAAAGTTGAAAGTAGGGGCAGTGGGCATCCTTTATAATTTAAAGAATCACTTAGCCAACTTTAGCCCTTTAATAAACTTGAAATCTTTAGTATTAAAAGTAATGAGTGTAGCATTATGTTCTAAACAAGTGGCAGCAATAAGGGCATCGGGCATATAAAGCCGCCTGTTGGGAGTGCAATAAATTTCTACAAGGCTTAATGCTTTTTCGCCTATTGCTTTGCTAAGTGGCAATACCTCGTGGGTGTCTGCAATTATTTTTACTGCGTTTTTCTTATCGCTATCTGTTGCTCCCACAGAAAGCTCTATTTTCGAAACTATAGATATGGCAATAGTAGGCTTGTATTTTTTCAATAAACTTATAGCAATTGAGTTGCCCCTCATTGCAGCAATTAATATATTAGTGTCGGCAATTACCATCCTGCCACACGCTTTTCAATACCACCATATCTAAGCTCATCGGCTTCTGCTTCCCAGTTTGGACATATCCCTATATACGGGAAATCTTTATCTGGCTTTGGCAATGCTACAGTTTTCTTGGTATGGGCAGATTCAACTTTGTGGGGGGTATGGCTTTTATTTACTTCCACAAAATCTAAATCCTTTAAAAAAGCAATCAAATGTTTTGCCTTGCTATCTTCAACGGTTATTTGTAAGGTCATATCTGTAATAAGCTGATTTTATTTGCAAATATAATTGAAAAGTATATAGGGCATAAAAATGGAGAGTAAGGAAAAGTCTAATGATGCTATCAGTATGTATCTGCCTAATCCGTGCATTCCGTGTGCAGTAGCTATCGGCGTTACCCAATTATTTTTACCTAATTAACTAATATCCTAACGAATTCAAAAAAAGTGTAGGTTTGTCGCCAATATTTAAACACCCAAAAATGCAACAGGACAACAAAAAAAGCCCACTACTCTTATTATTACTGCTTTTATTATTAGGTTCCTTGGCCGGAAACTACTTTCTTTTCACTAAAAACAAAGCAACCGTTGAAAACGATACGGTAAAAATAGACAGCCTTATTGAAGTACGCGTAAATATCTCTAACGAACTATCCGAAACCGCCCTAGACCTCAATAAATATAAAGGTTTATCCCAAAAGATGGATAGCTTGTTGGTAGAGGCAAACGGAACAATTTCGGCTAAGGAAGCCCGCATTAAGAAATTGATTGCTACCGAAAAAAACCTCGGAGTATTAAATGCAGCCTTAAAGAAAGAATTAGAAGAGTTGAAGGCTCTGAAAGATGGCTACTTAGATACCATTGACCAGTTGATTCGCGAAAACGACCAACTGAAATACGACAACAAAGCCCTGAATAACTCTTTGAATATTGTGATGGATGAAAATTTAGATTTATTCAAAAAGGTTAAAACAGCCGAAAACTTAAAGGCCGAATACATTAAGGTTGGTCTGTTTAAACGCAAAAGCAGTGGCAAATTTGTAGAAACTTCCTTAGCCAAGCGTACCAATAAAATTGAAGTATGCTTTAGCATTATGGAAAACAAAATTACCCCAGCAGGCAAAAAAAAGGTTTATCTCCGTGTAATCACGCCTGACGGTTTGCCTTTGGGTAGCCGCAGTGGAGGTTCGGGTTCATTTAAACGCCAAGGCATGGATGAAGATATTCTTTACGCTGCAAGTCAGGATATTGTTTATGCTAACGTAAAATCCGACATTTGCCTTCCTTACGAAGAAACCGACCGTGTATTTGCTTCGGGAACTTACATTGTAGAAATATATGTAGATGGCGTTCAGGCCGCAGCAAGTAGCTTTAATTTGAAATAAATTATTTGGAACGCTAATAACACGAATCAAACAAATTAACGCGAATAAGACTTATCTCTTAATTTGTGACCATTTGCCCAATTAGCGTTTTTAGCGTTCCAATTTGTACTAATACTACTTTTCTTTCCAATCCAAAACTTTGCTCATTTCCGCAGGGATTAGAAAGTTTGTTTTAGCTACTTTTCCATCTGGGAAGGCGGCTTTGTATGTAGATAAATTCAAATCGGGTTTGTAATAATCAGTAGATAAAATTTGGCTGCCACATTCAAACGCTTTATGCATTGTGGAATAATCGTTGTGAAGGGCTTCTACTCCGGGTTCATCGCAACGTGAACGAACTATATACCCACTTTTCACCCAATCCTGAATAGCAGGGTTTCCCGGATTATCAGACTTCAGAAAAGCAGCCTCATCACGCCCGGGTTGCGACAACGAGAACATCATCCGCCCTGTAAAAGAAGGATGTCCGTCGGCATAAGCAATTGTGTTTGCCATGCTTCCGTTTATAACAAAAATGATTTTCCCTCGGGCATCTTTCAACTTTGGCCATCCGCCCTTAGTGATAGCTTGAAATAAGGTTGGATAGTTCCCACGAACATCATCAGGAGTAAGGATATGCTTCAAATCATCCTTAAAAACCAAACGTATTTCATCATCCACTGCTTCGAGTGCTGTTTTATCAAAGGGCAATACTTCAACGAATCCAAGTCCTTTTAACTTATTCCCTACCCCTTCTTCTTTCGGTTCTACCATAATATAAATAGGCAAATGCATAGGATGGCTGTCACTCCATTGCTTTACGGCTTCGAGTGCATCAATAAAAGTGATGTAATGAGTATTGTAATCAATATCCGAAATATGCAAAATCTTCATTCCCTTTTTTTTCAGGGCTTCCACTTTAGAGTCTGTACATTTCAAAACCAGAGCATTTCCCTTTCTTTTATAAAATAACCCACCGTTTGGGTCATAGTGAATATCTAACTCTAAACCCCGCATCCCGTAGTTTTCAAACTGTTCTGGAATGGGAATATGGTTATAGTCTAATGCTTGTGCAGGAGTGGTTTTCACCCCATAAAACGGATCAAGAAGTTTCATCAACCCGAAAATCCCTTTATCGGTATGAATGCGATAGCTGTTGTGGCTTCCCAGTGTTTGAATCTGGTTTAACCTCAGCGTATCGGGATTGGTTTGAGAATATAGATTATGGGTAAGAAGAAGGGTAATGCCGAGGCATAGAGCGTTAACTGCTTTTGAAAACATCTATGCTAATTAAGAATCACCAGTCTTTCATACTGTGAAGCACTGCTTCCTTCAGGATTTCGAACATTGATGCGATAGATATACACTCCTTTACCAATGGCAGACCCGTATTCATCGCGACCATCCCAAGTAACCATATCCTTATCAACCCGGAAACCAATCGTAGGAACAGTCTGAAATATATTCTTCACAACCTTGCCCGAAATAGTCATTACCTGAATATGCACATCGATATTTGAGCAGGTTTGGTTGTGTTCAAACATAAATGAGGTATGGGTAGTAAATGGATTCGGATAATTAAGAACATGACGCAGAGCCACCGCAGCATTTTTAGCTACCACAAAATCAGTATTGGTTTCTGATGAATTATTGTACACATCCCACACTTTAAGGTTAAGTGTGTGTCGGCCTTCGGTAATGTCGGTAAGATTATATTTCACCGAACCGCTTTTGTAACTATTAAGGTCGGCTTGGTAGTAATCGTTCAGTACAATTTGGTTGGACGTATTTTGGTCTAAGACCGCCGTTATATCATGGCCTATTCCATTTCCTACAGTATTAATACCATTACTATCAGTCATAAAGGCAAGCATTAATGGATTCTCGTTTGTTACTCCACCAAAAATAAACTTCTCGTCATTCATATACAGTTTCACCGTCGGACCAACTACATCCGTTGGGGCATTGGGATTCGAGCCCCCTACAATAAAATCTTCGTAATAACCCGTTGCATCAGCATTCTCATTGATAGCATAAAAGCTTATTCGGCCAAAGCCATAATTGTAAGCAATATCTTTAGGCACTACAAATTGAAACTGCCAATTACCATTCGTAACTGAAACTTTCCCCTTATACAACACATTCTTTTGCAATTTATAAGGAAACGGAGTAGTACCTTCATCGTTAGCGATGGTGCTGATATTGGTGGGTTTGTCATAAACAGTTGTGTAAATTGTTCCATTATAATCACTCAAAAAATTATTGCTTCTATCGGTTAGATTTCCAGAAACAGTAACAAGCGAAAGTGCCCTAATTGTATCGGGAACTACATCTACAGCTACATTGTTTATTTTAGTAAGATTAGCTAAGTTCTTGGGATAAGCTAAGCGTTGAGCAGGGTCGCCAAGAAGCGAGAAGTTTCGACTATTGATATTTATACCATTTTGTAGATTGGGAGATTTGGCATACCGCATAACTTCACCCATAGCCGGCAGTCCACCATTAATAGTAGCAAAAACAACTTTTAGGAAATTTTGATTTAAAGTGAAATTCGGTCCTGAAAACACTAATCGAGTAGTTGTGAAAAGTCCAATTCCACCTCCATTCGGATTTAGCAATACATCCTCACCCGCGGAAGTGCGACCGGGATCGTCCCAACGGCTAAACTCACAGGTGGCCGTAACGAATGCCGGAAGTGAATTGATATTGGAAAGCCCCATAATATCATCAACCATCCAAATCCGTTCGTGGGCAAGGCCAATCTCACCGCCATGTCCGGTATAGTTCATCAATAAAGCTCCTTTCTCGCAGCGGTTATTGATTGCTTTATTTACCTCGGGGTAACGCTGCCCACCGGGCGTACTCACTTGCTGATAAGCATCTAAATATATTTTATCAATATTTAGCCATGGAAACATAGTATCTACCATTGTAGATAGCTGATCGGACTGACTCATGTGTGTACGACCATCTTCATCATCAGCAATAAAGCAAACAATATTTTTCCAATCGGGAGTAGTGATAGACGCACTGCCACCATCAGTGCAACAATCGGTTGTGGTAGAAGTAGCCGCGGCTGCAACTTTTGTATAGCCAATAATTTTATCCACAACTCCTTTGGCTTCTTCTAAAGTCTTTACCGGTAAACGCCCCACGCCAATATCCATCACATCTATTCCTTCCTTAAAATTCCCTTCAGTGGTATCAAGCAAAGCATAGAAATCATCACATACATAGCTCGTTGTTGGGTTAAGCGACTCTTCGGATTCGTAAGTAGGAATATAAGCCGTGTTGGCCGTCAAGCGAGCTTTATTATCGTAAGATCCATCGCCGAAAAGACATAGATATTTTATGGGACGACCACTTAAAGCACCACGTTCATAATACATTCGGGCATAATCCCGAATTGCGGTGATGTCTTTAACGCCCGAAGAAAACTCGTTGTATATCTGTTTAGGAGTTACTACCTGAACTGATAAAGGATTTTCACTGCTGTTGCGATGATATTCGGCCAAGCGTTCGGCTTCAGAAAGCCAATCTTTGTGCGATACAATCACCATATCTACCTGTCCGGTTCCGTGTAAGTTTTGATTAGCTAC
Source organism: Bacteroidota bacterium (assembly GCA_947475205.1). Lineage (GTDB taxonomy): Bacteria > Bacteroidota > Bacteroidia > JAIBAJ01 > JAIBAJ01 > JAIBAJ01. Next base: position 43,993 of record CANJNG010000005.1, on the reverse strand, counting down.
GGTTTCAACAAAAGTTGGAGTTAGAAAACTATTTCCATCAAACGATACAAATTCGTGCAAAACATCAGCATTCACCCGAAATACTGCAGAATTCCCATTAGCAGAATATTGTTGGCTTGTAGCGTTCGCCGGATTGGTTACATCCCAAATAGTGAGTCCATTTCCATCCTGAAGCGTATATTCGGCTACATTTCCAGTTCCAACCGATTCTTTATCTCTGAAAATCATTTGGCTTCCACTTTGAATTAAGCGGCGACGACAATTAAATTCTATATAATCAATCCAGCCCTGAGCCTCTGAATTTCCGGCTTTGTTAAAAGTAACCTTCACATTCATATTATCCGAACCAGGGTTAAATTGGTTGCATACGTATTTATCTAAAGCATAATTTGATTCAATATCGCCTCCAACATTACCAAATGTTGCTGTCTGAATACCACTCACAGTATTTACTGACAAATTGAACGATGGGCTTCCACTGGTGCTGCGGCCAATCAAATGCGATGAAATTACGGTTGGTTTCGAGTTATCCAGATTAGGGAAATTAAACGAAAAATCAAGTATTAAATTGATGTCAAAATTATCGCCATACCACTGTTTTCCCGATTTAATAAGGTTTACTTCATCTTTTTCACGAAAGGCGAAATCATTAAAAGTGGATACATTATGGGTAGCCGTTGCTCCGGTGCTGGCCTGAGTTGATACCCGTTTTCCTGCACCTTTATCAGCAGTGATGAAATAATAAGTGCTATCGGAAAAATCGTGCGTAATGTGGTAGAAATCACCAAGGCAAGTGGCCGTTGAAGTGCTTGGCTTCCAGCGATTAGGGCCTTGTCCGTAAAACAAAATAAAGTCGCCTGAATCGAAAACTCCATCATTTTCGCCCGAAACAACTATGGGGTTTTCCTGCAAATCATCAAACCTGAAATCGCGGTTTGCTTTGGGTAATAGCCCGCCGCCATAGCCATAAATCCGAATATTCTTAGGATTTACCGTAGAAGGGTCGATACCAATTTGCTGCAAAAGGTCCCGGTTGATTTTATATACTCCATCGGCTGTAACTCCAATTTTAAACCATGTTCCCGATGCCAAAGCCGAAGTGGTGGCATATTGCGGCGTATTCCCAGATTTTGCGGCGAAACCTGCTGGAATAAATTTTACGCTCAAGGACTTTAACTTTTTGAACTTACCATTTTCTTTAATTATCGGGCAAATCTTAGCCACCGCATAATGTTTCTTCTTTTCTATACTAACGTTTGCAACTGCTTCAAACTTTGTAGGAACTTTTGACGCCCCATCAAAACCCGAAGCTTCATCGCCAATCATTTCTTCCCATACTGCTGAAACAACTTCTACTTTTACTTTCGACACATTAGTGGCAACAGATTGAGAAAGATAAAATTCGGGTAAAAAGCCATTGGATGGATTATTGTACATCCCTTCGGCTTGCAGGAATTTATGATTTATGTTAGCACTCATTTGTTCGCTAACAGGCTTTAACCACTTAATGTTGTGCGACACAACCTGCTGAGAGAAAAGCCATAAAGGGCTAAGGAAAAATGCTGTAAAAACTCCGTTACGAAAGGTCATTTGTCTTGCTTTTGGGTTTTAAATGATGGGTACGAAATTAGCCAGTTTTGATAATTACGGGCTAATTTCTTTTATTAGATTATAGACAGATAACGCAAGACTTAAAAAGATATTGTGTGAAATTGAAAATATTTATTCATTTTCTTTCTAGTATCCTTAAAAAGGACAATTTTTGAAGAGAATAATTGTTTTGAGGAAAGATCTCCTCAAGTCTCTTAGTCCCAATTTTTCGTATATCCCTATTTCCCCATACCCGCCGCAAACACTCGCAAATCACCATAAGAAATATCCGCCCTGCATTTGGCCATTATCTCGGCAAAGCCATTAAAATTTGGATGCTCGGCAAATATTGGAGATAAATATTCCTGCTTTTCCTTAGAAAGCAAATCATCAATCGGCAATTTACCTTCTTTAACGAAATGAGCCAAATGCCCTTCAATTGTTGTTCGAGCCATTCCACGATTCTGGGCTACTAAGTCAATAGATTTTAGCTCAGCATATAAATTAAAACTCTGTAATTTAGTGTCGGTAGTTGGTTCTTTTTCAGGTTTGGCTTTCCTTTCTTTTTTAAAATCAAGTTGCATATTGCTTTCAAGGCCATTTGCAGTTACGTAATCGTTTATGATTTCTAAAAAACGTGAGCCAATAGTTTCCACTTTCGCCTTTCCGAAACCTTTCATTTTCAGTAAATCAGATTTCTTTGTCGGAAGATGCTTACACATATCAACCAGCGATTGCTTATTGGCGACCATATAAATGGGGATATTCTCCATTTCGCAAATCGTATCCCTAAGATCCTGCAATTCTTGATATAAAGCCGGATGCGGAATGCTTGAATCCAACACCTTGTGCCTAACCGCATATACCTTTGATTTGAATTCGGGAATCTTCAACTCATTTTTAATCTTCACATATTCTTGCAACACAAATTCGTTTTGGCAGGAACTAAGTATGTGAATTTTGGCGTGAAGCATACCAAACATTTCTTCTAGTATTCCGTCCACAGCTTTACCTGCTTTCTTGCTTTCGGTTAGGAGCGGACTATTTATTAGGCTTTGCTTTATCTTTTCCAATTCAGCAGTAAAGTATGTGGATGCTTTGTTTAACCTAACTTTCAATGCATCCTGACTTTCAGCATCTTTTACATTCTGCATCAATACCGACAGCTGTGCTTCAAACTTTTGAGCAGTAGTTTTAAGATTTAGAATAGTCTCGTGCAATTGGCTTACCCAAACGGTGTGATCAGCTGTGAAATAGAGGCTGTATTCCTGCATGGAACGTTGCAAATCGGAAGCCAAAAACAACAATTCATTTAGGTTAAATATCTCGAAAATCAGTTTCTGAATAAAGGTGCTCTTTCCCTCAACTAAAAATTTATCTACCACCTCCCCTTCGGGCTTTCGGCTTGCAAAATCAAGCACTTTGCTATCGTTCAGCAGACTCGATTGGTTGATTCTTGAACGTAGGATAATCCCATCCAAAGAGCGGCAACGGCTTAAAGCAACATAGACTTGTCCGGCAGAGAACGCCTTTTGAGCATCAATTTCCACCTTATCAAAGGTCAACCCTTGACTTTTATGAATTGTGATAGCCCAAGCCAACCGCAATGGATATTGGTTAAACCGCCCCTGAACGTCTTCCTCAATTTTATTGGTGGACTTATCCAAGCTATATTGAACGTTTTTCCACTCTTCTTGCTTCACATCGATCGGAAAAGTCTCCCCATCGCAAGTAACCTGAATTTCCTTGTCGCTAAGTTTAGTAACAGTCCCTATTTTTCCATTGAAATAACGCTTTTGTGTATCGTTTTTGATAAACATTACCCTTGCTCCCAACTTTAACTGTATTTCTGAATCAGCAGGGAAAGCCTTTTCTGAAAACGTACCGCTCACTTCAGCTTTAAAGCTATGCAATCTCCCACTTAGCTTGGCTAATTCGCCATTATTTATTTCATCAGCAATATAGTTATGGGTAGCTAAAATAACCGCATCGCCCTTTTTTGAATTAGGATTATGTCTGCTATTCAATATCTCAATGGCTTCATCATCCAATTGGTTATTTCGAACCTTATTTAGCAAATCCACAAAAGCTTGTTCCTTTTGGCGGAAAATTTTATCCAACTCAATATATACAGGATGTACTTCATTCACAACGTGCGAATCGAAGAAAAATGGACTCTTATAATACTGAGAAAGCAAACCCCATTCCTCTTCACGAGCAACAGGTGGCAATTGATACATATCCCCAATAAACATCACCTGCACTCCACCAAAAGGAACATTATACCGCCGTCTGACACTTCTCAGCACAACATCTATTGCGTCTAAAACATCGGCCCGAACCATACTTACTTCGTCAATAATAAGCAGCTCTAAATTGCTCATTACCCCTCGCCTTATGTTATTTAGTTTAATAGTAGCCATCAACTGCTTGCCTTGCTCCGATGGTTTTGATTTATCCGCTGGCGGAACAAAGGGCGAAAACGGCAACTGAAAAAAGGAATGAATGGTTGTTCCGCCGGCATTAATAGCCGCTACACCCGTGGGGGCAACAATTGAAATCTGCTTGAAACAATTATCCCGAATATACTTTAACAGCGTTGTTTTTCCTGTTCCTGCCTTTCCGGTAAGGAAAATACAACGGTTGGTTTCGTTCGCAAACTCATAAGCTCGACGAAACTGGTCGTTTATTTCAAGGGTTTCCATTTTGTGGCAAAACTAAATAACAATTAAAAAACAATAATTAAAAAATTATCAATAACCTAAAACCTCATCCTACTTACTTTTGCCCAACAAACAACAATGAGTAAACCACATAACTTTTCAGCCGGTCCGGGCATTTTACCCGAAGAAGTATTAACCCAGGCTGCAGCAGCAGTTTTAAACTACAACAATTCAGGCCTTTCTATTTTAGAAGTATCGCATAGGGGGAAAGATTTCGTGGCCGATATGGACAAGGCTACACAATTAGTTAAAGACCTTTTGAACATTCCGGCCGGATATTCGGTAATATACCTTCAAGGTGGAGCAAGTTTGCAGTTTACAATGGTACCCTATAACCTAATGAAGGTCGGTGGAAAAGCCGCTTATGCTAATACAGGTGTATGGGCTTCCAAAGCACAAAAGGAAGCAAAACTGTTTGGAGAAATGATCGAGATAGCCTCCTCTAAAGATAAGAATTTCAGTTATATTCCAAAAGGATATGAAATTCCGACTGACCTTGATTATTTTCACTTCACCAGCAACAACACCATTTATGGAACCCAGTATCGAAACTTCCCCGAATCAAAAGTTCCGGTAGTTTGCGATATGTCGTCCGATATTTTTTCACGCTGGTTTGATGTTACCAAATTTGACCTCATTTATGCAGGAGCACAAAAAAACATGGGGCCTGCCGGAACAACTATGGTAATTGTGAAAGATGAATTTCTTGGTAAATCAGGTCGTCAAATCCCTTCAATGCTTGATTACAAAATTCATATCGAAGGAGAAAGTATGTATAACACACCGGCGGTATATCCTGTTTATGTCTCCATGCTTACGCTGCAATGGCTGAAAGACCACGGAGGGGTGAAATGGATTGAAGAAATTAACCGCCAGAAGCAAGAGCTTTTTTACACAGAATTAGATAATAATCCTGCTTTTATTGGCACGGCTTCAAAAGAAGACCGCTCGTGGATGAATGCCTGTTTCCTATTGAAAGATGAATCTTTGGATGCCGAATTCTCAAAACTTTTAAAGGAAGCCAACATCAGCGGACTTAAAGGACACCGTAGCGTTGGTGGATACAGGGCTTCGATGTATAACGCACTACCTTTGGAAAGTGTGAAAGTTCTGGTAGATGTTATGAAAGAGTTTGGCCGGAAGGTCGGTTAAGAGTGTTTTTGTATGGAAATGTTGAGACATTCCCCAAGAAGAAATAAAAACACTTAAATGCAAATAAAATGAGCAAAGACACTGCAATAAAATTATTTGAAGATAGAAAAGTTCGCACCTCTTGGAGCGAAGAAGAAGAGAAATGGTATATTTCCATAGTAGATGTAATTGCTATACTAACAGAAAGTATTGACCCAAATGCCTATTGGCGAAAATTAAAGCAACGATTAAAGGAAGAAGGAAATGAAACCGTGACGAATTGTCACGGTTTGAAAATGCTCGCTCAAGATGGTAAAATGCGAATGACCGATGTAGCTGATAGCGAGCAACTTTTTCGATTAATCCAATCTATTCCATCGCCCAAGGCAGAACCCTTTAAACTATGGTTAGCAAAGGTAGCTTCCGAAAGATTAGATGAAATGCAAGACCCGGAATTGAGTATTGACATGGCATTGCAGAATTATATGACTTTAGGTTATTCCGAAAACTGGATAAATCAACGCCTAAAAAGCATTGAAATTCGCAAAGAATTAACCGAGGAATGGAAGAAACGAGGATTGAAAGAAGGGCAACAATTTGCTACACTAACAGATATAATTACCAAGGCTTGGGCAGGTAAAACTACCAAAGAATATAAAATCTTGAAAGGTTTGAAAAAGGAAAACCTGAGAGATAATATGACCAACACCGAACTCATTTTAAATATGCTTGCCGAGGCATCCACCAAAGATATTTCGGTGGCTACCAATCCAGAAACTTTTGAGGAAAGCAAAAAAGTAGCCGCTCAGGGTGGAAATGTAGCCAAAGTTGCGATGAAAGAATTAGAAGCTAAAACAGGTAAAAAAGTTGTTACAGCAATCAATGCAAAAGCAGTATTAAAAACAGCTGACAAAACATTGGGAAGATAATTTACTTACCTAAATCCCACCACTAAAAACTCCCTCCCCTTTGAATCCCAACTACATAATTTTCGCAATTCCCTTATTTCTGCTGCTGATTTTGGCTGAAGTAATTGTAGAATTAATTTCTAAAAAGGGAACCTACCGTTTTGCCGATTCGGTTTCTAATATGGGTATCGGTATTGGCGAACAGGTAATTTCCGTTTTCACCCGTGTTTTAATGTTGATGCTTTTCGATTACATTTATCAACACAGATTGATAACATTGCCTGCCAATATATTTACCGGAATTGTGCTTCTTTTTGCCTTCGATTTCATTTTCTATTGGGCACATCGGTTTGGGCACGAGGTAAATATTGGTTGGGGTGGACACATTGTGCATCACAGCAGTGAAGAGTATAACCTTACTGTAGCCTTGAGGCAACCTTGGTTTTTTAATTTGATGACTTTCGCTCTTTTTCTGCCACTGGCCTATTTTGGCTTTAGCCCCTTGCTTTTGGTTATTATTTCAGGCATTGATATATTGTTTCAGTTTTGGATTCACACACGCTTTATCCCCAAGCTAGGTCCTTTAGAATGGGTCCTAAATACGCCAAGCCACCACCGCGTGCATCACGGACGCAACCCAAAATATCTCGATAAAAATTATGGTGGGATGTTTATCATTTATGACCGAATGTTTGGCACATTTCAAGAAGAGGAAGAAGAAGTCGTTTATGGCACCACCACCCCGCTTAATTCATGGAATCCGGCTTGGGCCAATGTGCAATACTTTGTTGATTTGTTTCATCAAGCCAAACCGGCCAAAACCCTGAAAGACAAAATAAACATATTCCTTAAGCCTCCCGGCTGGCGTCCTGATTATTTGGGTGGGATGGATTATCCTAAAGAAGTAAACAACGATAACTATCACAAGTTTGAATTCAGCTATCCTGCACAATTAAACCCCTATGTATTATTCCAGTTTTTGGTTTTAATAGTGGCTACCACCTATTATTTAAGCGTTGTCGGGCATAGCGTTTTGGGTTGGAAAAGCATTGTTTCGGCAGCCTATATTCTTTTTTCGGTAAGCATTTTTGGCCTTCTGTTCGAGAAACGTAAACCGGCTTTCTGGGCCGAATTTGTTCGGCTGTTAGCTTTCCCGGCATTAATAGTTTTACTTCCGCTTCATTTTTCATGGGTAATAGCTGCCATGCTTATTTCGGGAGTTTCTGTTCTGTGGCTTTTGTACATTTTGATGAAATACAAACTGTAAGTTCCAATTATCATTGATACAAGCCCGAAACATTACCAAAACCTACGGCAAACTGCAAGTGCTGAAAGGTGTTGATTTCAGCGTTGAAAAGGGTGAATTAGTTTGCATAGTGGGTTCATCGGGAGCTGGGAAATCAACGCTGCTGCAAATTTTAGGTACTTTAGATAAACCGGATGGCGGAGAACTAAGCTTAGAAGGAATTTCGGTTTTAGGATTGAACGATAAGAGACTATCACTTTTCAGAAATCAGAAAATTGGCTTTGTGTTTCAGTTTCATCAACTATTACCTGAATTTACAGCCTTAGAAAATGTCTGCATACCCGCATTCATTGGTGGCAAAGACCGCAAAACTGCTGAACATGCTGCTATCGAAATTCTCGACTTCTTGGGCTTAAAAGAACGAATTTCGCACAAACCTTCCGAGCTTTCAGGTGGTGAGCAACAAAGGGTAGCCGTAGCTCGTGCATTGATTAATAAACCATCTATCCTGTTTACCGATGAACCATCGGGCAATCTCGACAGCCAGAATGCAGCCGAACTGCATCAGCTATTTGTAAGGCTTAAAAAGGAAACAAATCAAACCATTGTAGTTGTTACTCACAATGAAAGCTTGGCCAACCTCGCCGACAGAAAATTGCTAATGAAAGATGGGTTGTTTTTTGTTTCTGAAACCAATTAGTAAGATTCTATCCATCCCAAGTTATAACCTTACTAAGAACATTTGAAACTCTAATCACGCTGATAATTATAATTAGACATGATTTGAATTAAAAAATCAGTTCCCAAAAGTTCATCAGGAGAATCTTGCGTCCCATTCGTCAATTCCACAATTTTATTTCCCCAAAAAATACAATCTTTGCACCCCATTGGCTGATGGCTAAACCATAACCCAAACCTTCAAAAATGTTCAAAAAGATTCTAATTGCCAATCGTGGCGAAATAGCTTGCCGGGTTATCCGAGCCTGCAAAGAAATGGGAATTTACAGCGTTGCCGTTTATTCCGATGCCGACCGCAATTCTGTGCATGTTGCCGAAGCCAACGAAGCCGTTTATATTGGCGGTTCGCAGCCTTCCGAAAGCTATCTGGCTATGGATAAAATCATTTCTGCTGCCCGCAAAACAGGTGCAGAAGCCATCCACCCCGGCTATGGTTTTTTAAGCGAAAAGGCCGAATTTGCCGAACTGTGCGAAAAATCAGGTATAGTCTTCATTGGCCCAAAAGCATCCGTCATTCGTTTAATGGGTCCCAAAATCCAAGCAAAAGAACAAGCAAAGCTGGCAGGCGTTCCCGTAGTTCCCGGCTACGAAGGCGACTTGCAGGACGTAGGCCGCTTCGCTTGGGAAGCCGGCGAAATCGGCTATCCAGTCCTCCTAAAAGCATCTGCTGGCGGGGGCGGACGCGGAATGCGGATAGTAAACTCCGCCAAAGAATTACCCGAAGCCTTCGAAGCCGCCAAGCGGGAAGCCGAAAACGCTTTTGGCGATGGTAAGCTTTTGTTGGAAAAATACTTCGAACACGCCAAACACATCGAAGTGCAAATTTTTGGTGATAATCATGGCAACTATATCCACTTGTTCGAGCGGGAATGCTCCGTGCAACGCCGCTATCAAAAAATAATTGAAGAAAGCCCGTCCCCATCCCTAAGCCCCGAACAGAGGCTTGAAATATGCGAAGCAGCTAAAAATCTGGCCGCTTCAGTGGGTTACAATAATGCCGGAACCGTAGAATTCTTGCTTGCTCCCGACGGACAGTTTTACTTTTTGGAAGTAAACACCCGTCTTCAAGTTGAGCATCCCGTAACCGAATCGGTAACCGGACTCGATTTAGTAAAAATGCAATTGGGAATAGCCTCCGGTGAAAGTTTAGACCACATGGTTCAAGAGCCCACTCAGTTCGGTGCAGCCATCGAATGCCGCATCTGTGCCGAAGACCCTTACAATAACTTCGCCCCCTCCACCGGGCAAATTGGCTTCTTCGGAACCGAAGAAACAATGTATGGAGCACGTATCGACACAGGCGTGGACACAGACTCCGAAATTTCCGTGTTTTACGACAGCATGGTAGCTAAATTTATTACTTCAAGCGTAAGCCGGGAAGAAGCTCGCCGCCAAATGGTTAACCAATTAGAAACATTCCCCATCAGCGGCATAAGAACCAACACGTCCCTATTAATTAACATCCTCGAACACCCCGATTTCAGTAACGCAAGTATCGACACCAAGTGGATTGAACGCAACCTCGATAGCCTCACGCAAATTGTCATCGACGACGAAGCCGAATTCATTTCCGCCTGCCTTTCCGTGATTTGCGAAATAAACGACCCCGAAATCTCTGTCAATTACGACAAAAGCCTTTCCGGATGGCGAAATTCCCACTATCAGGATCAATACAAAATCTTCTCGGTAAACGGAAACGATATCAAAGTCCAATACCAGCAACTCCCTGATGGTTCACTTTCCGTAAAGCAAGGCGATAAATACATCTCCGTTTCTGCCGCCGACCTCCTATCCGAGTTTACCACCATCACTTTCGATGGCCACATCCACAAAACCCCATCCCGAATAGCTGCCGACAACAACCTCCACATCTGGATGGCCGGAAAAGGAGCTTTCGTTTGTCAGGAAGTTCCACGCTTCAAACAAATCGAACAGGAAACCACTGGCGACTACAAATGCCCGATGCCAGGTGAAGTAGTCAAACTCCTAGTCAGCGTTGGCGACAAAGTCGAAGCCGGTCAAGGTCTTTTAGTGCTAAGTTCCATGAAAATGGAAAGCACCATTGAAGCTAATGAAAGTGGTGAAGTCAAAGAAATATACGTAACTGAAAAGCAGTTTGTAGAAGCCGGGAAAGAGTTGTTGAAAGTAGAATAAGAAAATTGAGAAAATATTTACACTATCAATAAATTTGATTTCAAAAACCGCAATAAAGTTTTTGATTTTACAAAAAGAAATTTACATACTTTTGCCGCCCATTTCTAAAAACAAAATACAATGGCAGTAAAAATCAGATTGCAAAGACACGGTAAGAAAGATGCTCCTTTCTTTCATATCGTGGTAGCGGACGGTCGTGCACCGCGTGACGGAAGGTTTATCGAAAAACTCGGTACCTACAACCCAAACACAAACCCAGCGACAATTGACATTAACTTTACCTCTGCGGTAAACTGGCTACAAAACGGTGCTCAGCCTACTGACACTGCTCGTGCTATTTTATCTTACAAAGGTGTACTTTATCGCCGTCATTTAGATGGTGGCATTGCTAAAGGTGCTTTAACCGAAGAACAAGCTCAAGCCAAATTTGATAAATGGATTGAAGAGAAAGAAGGTAAAGTAACCGGAAAAACTAACAGCCTTGCTACGGCTAAACAAAAAGCTGCTGCTGAACGATTGACTTACGAAACAAAAGTGAATGCAGACAAAGCAGCTAAATTGGCTTTGAAACTTTCTCCGCTTGCCGAAGAAGTTGCCGAAGCTCCTGTAGCGGAAGTTGAAGCTGCAACCGAAGAAGTTGCTGAAACTCCGGTAGCAGAAGTTGTAGTTGAAGCTCCTGTAGCTGAAGCTGCTGCTGAAACTACCGAAGAAGCACCTGCTGCTGAATAAGCTATGCTCGCTTACACCGAGCCTTTTGTTGAGGTTGGCCGAATAATCGGTTTCCACGGATATAAAGGTGAAGTGAAAGTGGAAATTTCGGGAGATTTCATTCCGAAATCAACAAAAATGGAACTGTTGTTCGTGGGATTTTCCCCGGCTTCGGTTCCATTTTTCATTTCCAACAAAAAACAACTTCACGATAATCTTTGGATAATTCAGTTTAAGAATATATCCAATGAAAAGGATGCGGTAACTCTTGTTGGAAAAGCTCTGCTCTTACCCAAATCGCAGGTAAAGGCAAACAAAGCAGTAGATGAAAATGAGTTTGAACTTAAAGGCTATGCCGTAATAGATAAAAAGCTTGGAAAATTAGGAACAGCCATTAATATTACCGATGGCGTGCAGCAATTATTTGTAGTGCAATCGCCCGATGGCAGCGAAATTCTGATTCCGGTAGTAGAAGAATTCATTTTAGGAATCAACCCCAAAACAAAAACCATTCAATGCTCCATTCCTGAGGGGCTGTTGGGGTTGTAGGTTCAATTACTTAACGCAACGTAGCCGCCAAATCAGGATAGTCGGTAATAATTCCGTCCACGCCCAAAGCCAGCATCCGTTTCATATCTTCTTCTTCGTTCACAGTCCAGGGAATGATTTGCATTTTTCGGAGAAAACAATAGCTCACCAATGCACTATCAACCATTCTAAAATTCGGGCTCAAAATCTCAATCTTAAACCCCAGTTGCGACAATTTGGACTTAGGATTTTCTAAAGGTTCAACCAGCAATGCCAGATTATACCGTGGATACTTATCGTGCATTACCCGCAAAGTCCTGTTATCGAAACTTTGAATAATGGAACGCTTTTCCAAGCCAAATTTTTCAATCTGCTCGGTAACTAATTTACAGAAAACCGATGGCGATGGATGGTAAATATTATCGCCTTCGGGCGAAGATTTTATCTCTATATTGTACTTAACTTCCGGAATATGCTTGTCTTTCAAATACTGTTCAATGGTTTTGAAAACCTCACTTAGCAAGGGTTTATTGGTTTTCATTTTTTGCTGAAACTGAAAACGAGGATGCGGTTTCGACCCACAATCCCAATCTTTAAGCTCAGCAAATTTCATTTTATAAATATTGAAATGCTTCTCTTCCGCCGAATCAATTTCCTTGCCTGAAGGTTGAAGGCATATTTCGCAGCCCATCCAAGGTTCATGCGATACCACCACCTGACTATCGGCCGTAATAACCACATCCAACTCAATAGTATTCACACCCAGATTAACCGCTTGAATAAATCCTTCTATGCTGTTTTCGGGAAATAAACCCCGGCAGCCTCGATGCCCTTGCAAATCAAAGGTTTTAGCAGTTTGTTTTTGAGCAGAATTGCAGGCTGAGAACATAATAATGCTGAGAAGTAAGAGAAGATTTTTTGACATAAGTGTAATACCTGTTAAATTGAATATAGGCTAAGGAGGAAGCAATGATTTTTTACCTTCAATGATGATGATGCATTTCTTTAGGTTTAACTTCCTTGGAAGCTGTATAATTGAGTCTCTTTTGCACCACCTTCACAAGGGTTGAATTATTCTCTATCACTTTATAAATAGCATCCATTTCCACATTTTTAAACACCTGCACCACACCCGAACCATGCCATTTAACTTCAATTTCTTCCACTGCAAGTGCACTCCCTAATCCTATTTCCTGTTGCAGACTTGATGCTCCATAGCAACCTCCTGTCCCCACTATTATAAACTGTTCCCGGTAACCTGTTGTTGTTTTTACCTTTAACTTAATCCTCGTCCCGATAGCTGATTTGTTGCAGTGCCCCTCCCCTACTCCTTCGAGGTTTAAACTTATCCAGTGGTTGGCATTACCCGGATTATGAAAAAGCAGATTCCAGAATTTATCGCCCGACAAAAAACCTCCCGAATTCATATAAATATCCTGATCACCATCATTATCAAGGTCGCCGAAGGCAATGCCGTGACCCTTTTGCAACATCCCGAAGCCACCCGATTTAGTTACATCCTGCAATTCCTTCCCTTCATTATTTCTAAACATCAAATCAGGCATAAGCCCTTCGAGTTCTGCATATCCCGTTCCGGCAAAAACATCTAACCAACCATCATTATCAATATCGCCAAAGTTCATACTCATTGCGTAAATAGAGCGGTTAAGCCCAATCTTTGGTGCATTGTTTTCAAAAGTACCATCCTTTTTATTGAGATAAAATTTCGGAGGATTTCTTGGTTCTGCAATGCCTAAATATTCCTGAGCCATTTCAAAGTTTTCGTTTGAATATCCGGTAACATATAAATCTTGCCAACCATCGTTATTAAAATCAAAGAAGAAGCTTCCGAAACTAAAAACCGGGTCGGCTACATTGGCTTGCTCGGCTACTTCGGTGAATGTAGGCAAACATTTATCTCTACCATTGCAGCCATTGTTCTTAAATAACAGATTCTTAGCTCCCATATTCGACACATAAAGGTCGATAAAGCCATCGTTGTTATAATCGCCCCAAATTGAACCTTTCACCCATTTTTTAATGTTTACGCCGCAGGTTTCCGACACCTCTTTAAATGTTCCATCGCCGTTGTTCAAATACAGTTCGGAGCGGGGAAAATGGTCGGTTTCGCCGGGAATCTGAGTTTGTTCCATTCCCACAAACAAATCGAGCCAACCATCATTGTTGAAATCGCCCCAATTGGCTGTGTGGCTGAAACCATAAGAAAGCAATCCGGCTTGCTGAGTTACATCTGTAAAAGTTCCATCCCCATTGTTTCGCAGCAAGGAATTTGGTTCTGGAACAGCAGTGAGCAGCCATCCGCCACGGATAACATAAATATCTATATCGCCATCATTATCATAATCGGCATGGTTTGAGTTTACACCTCCGGTTATTCCAACCAATCCGGCCTTTGCAGTAACATCTTTAAATCCACCATTACCATCATTCAAGTAAAGATTTACGTTATCTTTCAGTTTGTAGGAAGTGGTGAAAAGGTCGAGGTAACCATCATTATTGAAATCTTCTGCATTAGCTCCACCCAATTGGTTAAGGGCATTTACACCCAGTTCAGTAGCAATATTCTGAAAGCGGGGAATGCTATAATCCGAATCATATTTATTGAGATTAATAAAATGAGATTTCGGAACCTCTTGCGGATATTTGCCCAAAGTCATGTAAGCGATGTTCAGCAACCAACGACTCATATAATCGGTGGGATTCTTAGCAAGAATATCAGAGTATAGCTCTATTGCCTTTTCAGAACCTGTTTTATTGGTGTGAAATGCCTGAGGCTGGAGAGGAATTATGCAGGAATACGCATTATGATTATTAAGGCAGTTTTGCTGTTCGCCCATGCGGAGATAACAAAGTGCCAGATTTTTTGAAACTATTCTTTCCATTTCGGGTCGGGGCTTGTTAGCTGTCCATAGTTTACCATTTTTGATGGAATCGAGCAGGGTATGATTTACTTGTACGGCACTATCGGTTTTTCCGAGATTGAGCAAATGCTTGGCTAAATAAAAGAGGTTGGAAAAATACTGTTCCCTGCTTTCAATTTTCAAACTTCGGGTGTAATACGCAACGCCTTGTTCGTTCAGGCATTGGTTTCCGGGAAAGGTATCTACTTTAAATATTTCAGCCAGTTTAGCCTGCATAGTGCTGAAATTTCCTGGAAAAGAAACATGCTTAAAACTGCTGACAACACCAGCTACACAAAACAATAAAAACAGAAAAGGTAGAAAATGTTTAGTCAACTGAAACTAATATTTTAGGTTTCAAAGGTATTAAAAGGTATGAACGGGCAATTTGAGTAGGAATGAAAATCTCAAGTCCCATGTCTCCATTCTCAAGTCTATTCTTTACTCTCCCTTCGACGCTCGGTAATACAAAACGCTTTCCTGTCCTTTGTTTAGATTTGATAACGCTAATTTTTGAATCTGCTCAGCATTCACCTTTATATATTTTTCGGGTATTCTGTTTATTTCATCAGCACCCTGATATAGTTCATAAGTTGCTAAAGATGTTGCTTTACTCAAAATATTCATCCATCCAAACACCATGGCCGATTCAGCTTTGTTTTTTACCTTTTCCAATTCATCTGTTGCAATTGCTGTGGTTTTGATTTTCTCAATTTCTATCCAAATGTTATTTTCTGCATCTTCGAGCGATATTCCGGGCAACACCATTCCTGAGAATACCATTAAGCCCGGATGGTGGTCGCCGGTGATATATGCATTTATGGATGAAAATACCTGCTTGTCTTTTACCAAAGCATTGTAAAGCCGCGATGAATTTCCATTAGAAAGCATATCGGAAAGTAAATCCCAAGCCAGAATATTATCATCTTCCTTTCCGCAGATATGAAAACCCATCAGCAACATATCGTTAGGCACTGGGCGGATAACTTCCAGAAATCTTCGTTCGGTTTGCTTTGGTTCAACAGGTAAATTTCTTGGAGCATTACTTCCTGCCGGAATATCTCCAAACCATTTGGTGGTAAGCTCTAAAGCTCGGTCTGCTTCAATATTTCCTGCAATGCACATCACGGCATTGGACGGGCGATAATGCTTATAGAAAAAATCCTTTACATCTTGCAGCGTAGCATCAGCAATGTGGCTAAGTTCTCGGCCAATTGTAGGCCATTGATAAGGATGCACCTGATAAGCCAATGGTCGAAAAAGCAGCCATACATCGCCATAAGGCTGGTTAAGATACCGCTGTTTAAATTCCTCCATCACCACATTGCGTTGCACTTCCAAAGATTTTTCGGTGAAGGCCAACTCATTCATGCGGTCGCTTTCGAGCCATAGCCCTGTTTCGATGTTCTCGATAGGCAGGGTTAGATAATAATTGGTGAGGTCGTTGCTGGTATAGGCGTTGTTTTCACCACCAACCATTTGCAAGGGTTCATCGTAACTGGGAATATTCTTCGAGCCACCAAACATAAGGTGCTCAAACAGGTGAGCAAATCCGGTTTTCTCATAAACTTCATCTCTTGCACCCACATCATACACAATATTAATAGCTACAATGGGGGTGGTTTTATCGGTATGAACAATGAGACGGAGGCCATTGGGAAGGGTGAATTTTGAGAATAAAATCATTGCTGCAAAGTTGAAAAGAGAAAGCGATGTTTGGATATTTAAAAGGAGTATTTATCAACTATATTTACCTATTGATTGCAAGCAAAAAACTGTATAGTGTTTTCACCTGCTTTCAAGTCGGCTTTTTCCAAAGTAAATTCAGTGCCTGAGAAAGTTGTTTTTGGCGGTAAAATTCCACCAACTGTAATGATTGCTCCACACCTTTGCTTTTCCTATAATTTCGGGCGGAAGAAGGAGTATGCTTCGTTTGAGGATTGAGGAGAAAATCATAGCGTTTTTTTGTTTTAGTGTTGTAATTCTAAACTCATAAAATGAGTTTCACGACAAACCTATTCCTAAATAAATACATTTGTCGAAAATTAACATCCAAATGAGCAATAGTTTTTTCATTCCAAATCCATTAATGCTACTGGTGCGTAAGCTTACCAATCTGTTTGATAACCACCGGGCAAAGGGCAAGGATGATTTATCGGAAATAGGCGAAGTTTACAGAACCGATAAGGTGGGCAAACATTTTTACACTCCGCATTACAGTTCACATTTTGAACGTTTTCGACATGATAAAATTAATGTGTTGGAAATTGGCGTTGGTGGTTATAAGAATGCTTATAGCGGTGGAAAATCGCTGCGGATGTGGAGAAGCTACTTTCCGTTTGCCAATATTTATTCTATTGATATTTACGAGAAATCGCCCATTCAAGAAGAGCGGATTAAGATATTTAAAGGCAGCCAAGTGGATGAGGTATTTATGGATAAGGTTGTGAAGGAAATAGGCGACCTTGATTTGATTATTGATGATGGCAGCCATGTAAATGAGCATGTAATAACAACGTTTAACCTGCTGTTTCCTCGATTGAAAGATGGAGGCATATATGTGGTGGAAGATACCCAAACCTCATACTGGAAAGACATGGGCGGCGATAGCCAAAACCTAAACAACCCAAAAACAATGATGAATTATTTCAAAAGCCTTACCGATTCATTGAATAATCAGGAGTTTTTGATTCCGGGCTATCAACAAACGTATTTCGACCAAAAGATAGTTTCAATGCATTTCTATCATAACATGGTTTTCATATACAAGGGCAATAATGATGAGAAATCAAATATTGTGGTGAATAATGCGAAACCGGATTAGCATAATTTCCCACAATCCGTTACACTGGACTTTAGTATTTGCTCCTAAAGCAATTTATATAAACGCTAGGACAATGATTTTGAAAGGATGAACGAGGATTTAATAGTAGGGGATATTCAATACCCCAAACTCGGCCCAAGCCACCTCTGAGCTTGTTCCAAAGTCCAGCCCTTGCGGCTGGCATAGTCTTCCAAATTGGACTTTGCCTATTATGTAGATACTAAATACTTGGCTTCGGAGATATTTTCCAACTTCTTCTAACACCTCGCCTAATATTTGGGAATATGTTCCAACTTCTTCTAACACCTTGCCGAATATTCGGGGACATGTTCCAACTTCTTCGAACACCTCGCCGAATATTTGGGGATATGCTCCAGCTTCTTCGAACACCTCGCCGAATATTCGGGGACATGCTCCAACTTCTTCTAACACCTCGCCGAATATTCGGGGACATGTTCCAACTTCTTCGAACACCTCGCCGAATATTTGGGGATATGTTCCAACTTCTTCGAACACCTTCCCGAATACTTGGGGACATGTTCCAACTTCATCGAACACCATGCCAGATATTCGGGAAGGTGCTAGAACATCCTATTTTTACTTGAAAGATTGGGGAGGATAGACTGTAATATCTATAAGAGCTTTGCCACAAATCATGAAGGCGTCTATCTCTCCCATTAAAATACGCTCGAATATTTTGTCGGCAGTTATTTTTAAATCCCGAGCTATTTGGCCTACTCCTCTTAGGTTATGCATTGGTACTTGCTTCCGGATTTCATTATCAGAATAGGAATATTTTTCGGGAATGGGTCTTTTAATGTTAGCCTTTCGCCCACGCATACTGTGCGTAGGTGGGTTGGAAATAATATTGATACAATAAAACCCATTAATCTTATGACCTGATATTTCGCGGCGTTTTATCCGGTCAAAAACCGTTTGATTGGTTACTCCACACAATACAGCGTATTCTTCAGGAGTAACATATTCTTTTGCTATGTAAACCATGAGGTTGAGATTTAGATGGCAAAGAAAATAAATTTTGGGGGATGGGGATTCAATACCCCAAACTTGGTCCCAACCACCTTTCAGCTTGTTCCAAAGTCCAACCTTTGCGGGTTGCATAATCTTCCACTTGGTCTTTGCTTATTTTGCCTAAACCGAAATACTTTGATTCGGGGTGAGCAAAATACCAGCCACTCACTGCTGCTGTGGGATACATTGCCATGG
Organism: Bacteroidota bacterium; assembly: GCA_947475205.1. GTDB lineage: Bacteria > Bacteroidota > Bacteroidia > JAIBAJ01 > JAIBAJ01 > JAIBAJ01. The sequence goes on along the minus strand of CANJNG010000005.1, from coordinate 25,295 downwards.
AGTCGGTAAGCTGTATTCCGGTATTGTTCTCGGCATCGAGCAATCGGAAGAGGGTAACCTTCTCGGTATGCTCGGGGCAGGCAGGGTAGCCCGGTGCCGGACGAATACCCCGATAGCTTTCATTGATGAGTTCTTCGTTGGGTAAGTTCTCACTGGCATCGTAGCCCCAGAATTCTTTCCGCACCCGTTCGTGCATCCGTTCGGCAAAAGCTTCAGCCAAACGGTCGGCAAGGGCTTTTAACATAATGGAGGAATAATCATCGTGGTCGGCTTCAAATCTCTCTACCCATTTCTCTATACCAATACCACTTGTTACTGCAAAGCCACCAATGAAATCCTGTCCGTTATCACTAATAAAATCAGCCAATGCAATACTCGGTTGTCCTGCTGCTTTCTTGCTTTGCTGCCTTAGCGTATGCAATCGTTCAAATTCTTTGGTTCGTTCCTCATCTGCAAACAGTGCAATATCATTATCATTCACCTGATTGGCTCTCCAGAAACCAATAACTGCCCTGGCCGTCAACCACTTTTCATCCACTATGCGTTTCAGCATTGCTTGTGCATCGGCAAACAGCTTCTTGGCTTCGCTACCCACAATTTCATCTTCTAATATTTTAGGATAGCGTCCCGCTAACTCCCATGTTTGGAAAAAGGGAGTCCAATCTATGTACTTTGCAATCTCCGCTAAAGAATAATCCTCAAAGGATTTCACACCCAAAAACGAAGGACGAGCTAAATCTTCAGCCTTCCAATCTATTTGGAACTTGTTCCTGCGGGCATCGGCCAAGGTGAGGTAGTGTTTCTCAGATTGACTGCGGGCATGATGTTCACGCAGTTTTTTGTAATCGGCATTTATACCGGCTAGGAATTCATCTTTTTGGTCGGGATTGAGCAAACTGCTTACCACCGGAACACTACGACTGGCATCCAACACGTGGATAACCGGTCCGCTATAATGCTGTTCAATCTTCACTGCAGTATGTACACGGGATGTAGTTGCACCGCCTATCAATAAAGGTATCTTCATGCCTCGGCGTTCCATTTCCTTAGCAATAGAAACCATTTCATCTAAAGAAGGAGTGATTAGGCCGCTCAATCCAATGACATCAGCACCAGAACTAATAGCAGTATCTAATATCTTATCCATCGGAACCATCACGCCAAGGTCTTTAACAACATAACTATTGCAACCCAAAACAACTCCAACAATGTTCTTTCCAATATCATGTACATCGCCTTTCACGGTTGCCATCAGCACTAATCCAGCCCCCTCCCGACCTCCCCCCAAGGTAGAGGGGGAATACCCATCCGGCTGATTTATGTCTTCGGTTTCTTGATTTTTCTCTGGAAGACTTTTTAGCTTTTCGATGATGTTGTTCAAAGTAGCATCAATATTACCAATTACTTCTTCATTAGTAAATCTAATAACCTCAAATCCTAATTTTTTCAGTCGTTCCGTTCTTTCAGCATCGCTTATTTTATGGTCGGTTGTAAAATGTATTTTCCCGTCCAATTCAACAATCAGATTTCGTTTCAAACAAACGAAATCAACTATAAACTGGTCAATTATATGTTGTCTTCTAAACTTAAATCCTTCCAACTTTTTACCCCGCAAACAGTCCCACAAAATGGTTTCGGTTTCTGTGGCATTTTTTTTCAATTCTTCTGCCCTTTCCTTCAAAATATTATACAAAATGGGGTCAGATGTCTCATAACCCGAACGGACATTTCCCCCCTTCCCTTGGGGAAGGGTTGGGGATGGGCTGTCCATATAAGGCTCTAGCACTGCCACTGCTTTCTTCATCACTCGTGCACTTTTTACCACTTGAGGTAGGAACATTTTCCCTTGTCCAAATAGGTCGCCCACCACGTTCATACCATCCATCAATGGCCCTTCGATAACCAAAAGTGGTTTGCCATATTTCACACGGGCCTCTTCAATATCGGCATCAATAAACTCAATAATTCCCTTTACCAAGGAATGTTTCAGGCGTTCTTCCACCGAAGTATTTCGCCAAGCATCATCTTTTTCCTGCACACGGCCTTTGCCTCCTTTCAGACTTTCGGCAAACTCCACCAAGCGTTCCGTTGAATCGGGACGGCGGTTCAGCAATACATCTTCTACCAAATCCAACAGTTCCTTCGGAATTTCGTCATATACACCCACCTGACCTGCATTCACAATCCCCATATCCAATCCAGCTTTTATGGCGTGATACAAAAAAGCAGTGTGCATAGCTTCCCGCACAGGCTCGTTCCCTCTAAAACTGAAGGAAATATTGCTCACCCCACCCGACACCTTTGCTCCTTTTAGGTTTTCCTTAATCCAGCGGGTAGCATTGATGAAGTCCACCGCATAGTTATTATGCTCTTCTATTCCCGTAGCAACCGTCAAGATATTCGGGTCGAAAATGATGTCTTCGGCCGGGAATCCAACCTTTTTGGTGAGAATGTCAAATGCTCGTTGGCACACCTCTATCCGGCGTTGGTAATTGTCGGCTTGGCCTTTTTCATCAAAGGCCATCACAATCACCGCAGCACCATAGCGACGAACCAATTTGGCATAGTGAATGAACCGCTCTTCGCCTTCTTTCAGGGAAATGGAATTCACAATGGCCTTGCCCTGCACACATTTTAGTCCGGCCTCTATCACCGACCACTTACTACTATCAATCATTACCGGCACGCGGGAAATTTCAGGTTCGGAAGCAATCAAGTTCATGAATGTGCTCATCGCTTTTTCGCCGTCAAGCATCCCTTCGTCCATATTCACATCTATCACCTGTGCACCATTTTCCACCTGCTGGCGGGCAATGGCCAAGCCTTCTTCATACTTCCCTTCCAAAATCAGCTTGGCAAATTTCTTACTCCCCGTAACGTTCGTGCGTTCGCCCACATTGATGAAATTGCTTCCTTCATATACAGTCAAAGGCTCCAAACCGCTATAGTGAGGCACTTTTGGCAGAAGTGGCAATGGCCGTGGTGGAAACTTAGCTGCTTCGGTTGCTATTGCCCGTATATGGTCGGGAGTGGTTCCACAACATCCGCCCACAATATTTACAAAGCTATTCTCTAGCCAATCTTTGATATGGGCAGAAGTTATCTCGGGGGTTTCGTCATATTCCCCAAATGCATTGGGCAATCCGGCATTAGGGTAAGCACTCACCCTGAACTCGGTATTCTTGGCCAAAGTTTGGATGTGTGGCCGCATTTGGGGTGCACCTAAGGCACAGTTGAATCCAACACTCAACAAAGGAAGGTGAGAAATGGAATACAAAAATGCCTCCACGGTTTGACCCGAAAGTGTTCTTCCGCTGGCATCGGTTATAGTTCCCGATACCATAATGGGCAGTTGCTTTCCGATTTTCTCATAATATTGGTCAATGGCAAACAAGGCCGCCTTGGCATTTAGGGTATCGAAAATGGTTTCCACCAAGAGCAAATCCACACCGCCGTCAATCAATCCGCGAACCTGTTCGGTGTAAGCATCTACTAGCTCATCAAAGGTAATAGCACGGAATCCGGGATTGTTTACATCGGGCGATAGGGATGCGGTGCGATTTGTTGGCCCCATTGCCCCTGCGACAAAGCGGGGTTTGTTGGGGTTCTTGGCGGTAACTTCAACAGCAGCTTCCTTGGCTATTTTGGCCGAAAGGAAATTGATATCATACACCGCATTTTCCAGTTTGTAGTCAGCTTGGGCTATCCAAGTACCGCTAAAGGTATTAGTTTCGATGATGTCGGCACCGGCTTCCAAATACTGCAAATGGATTTCCTTTATCACATCAGGACGAGTGATAGAAAGCAAGTCGTTGTTGCCTTGTAATGGAGAAGGATGGTCTTTGAAGCGGTCGCCCCGGAAGTCTTTTTCTTCCAGTTTGTAACGTTGGATCATAGTACCCATCGCCCCATCAAGGACGAGGATGTGTTTTTCTAATGCTTGATATATGTTCATAAAAATAACTTTCAGTCATTTTCAAAACACCTAAAAACAAAACAGCCCCGCTGATAAATTCAGCGAGGCTTATATTTTTTAAGTTGGAAAAGCTATGCACTGAACTCATCTATTCCCAATTGCTTGGGAAGGACTTAGCACCGAATTTTGCTCCGGTTGCTACGGTATCATAGGGCCTTGTCCCTCCTCCGTTCTTGATAAGTAATTTGAAAAGAACTGGGGCAAAGGTAATAGGCAATTAATAATTAATAATTAATAATTCACAATTTATTTAAACCTTGGCCACGCACAACAGCAAGGCGAATACCACCATCATGTTAGTCCAACCTGCTTATATGATGAAGTCGATAGCACACACCACTCCCCCATAATTGGTTATGCTTTCGATTGTTTCCCTATTTATGGTGCTTATGCTTACAGCAATTTGGACGGGACAGGTGCAATTAAAAGAATGACTCCAAGTTATACTGTAACTACTGTTTCAACTCGCACAAATGGCCCAACAGTTTCTACCCAATATCCGGTAGGTTGCTTTATTCAAGACCATGCCTATTCTGCAGGTTCGGGTGATTTAGATGAGCGTAATGGACGATTTTGTGTTACGCCCGAATATCCTAATGGCACTTATGCCTATTTTGTAACGATTGATGCCAGTTTAAACCCCATTTCCCCCTACACTTTTTACGGAACTTATTATGGCGTGGTGCAAACCGGAAACACGGGGATGAAGAGCGGTCATGTAACTATTTCGGAACCAACAACGGTTTATACGCCAACGGCCGTGGGGGTTTCTCAACCTAAAAATGATAAAATTAAGTTTCAATTTATGCCCAACCCAGTTCAGGATTATGCGTTTATATACATGGATGTAAATAGCAAAAACAATGTTAAAGGAAGCTTGTATAACAGCAAGGGGCAACTTTTGCAAACACTGGATTTTATGCAACCAAGTATTGCTTACACCATAGATATGACAAGCTATGCCGCCGGAATTTACTTCTTAACTTTAGAAGCTGATGGTGAGAAAATAAATCAGAAGATTGTGAAAAGTGTGAAGTAGAATTTGAGTCCAACCCTACTTTGAGAAGCGGCCTTACTTCCGCCCGTCTGCCCATCGAATCAATCCTAAACAAACGGATACAAACAAAATGGTTTGAATCCAGGGCAGACAAAGTAGGGTATTTTTCCCTCTCAGGAAAATATCATTGAATGCTTCGAGCGACCAATTTAGTGGCGATACTTTACTAAGCAGTTGCATGCTTTCCGGCATAACATAAGTAGGAATCCAAATTCCGCCAATAGCAGATAGAATCACTACACTCACTGCTCCAAACACCATTGCTTGCTGATGGGTTTTAAATACTGAGCCCACCATGACACCGTATGAAGTGGCAGCCATTCCGGCCAGTAATCCGGCTAGTGCAATCAGCCAATAATTTTGCCCTATTACTAAAGAAGGAAGATTCAGAAAGGGCATTACCCATATTCCGACAGCCAACATGGCCCAAAGTTGAAGTTGACAAATTATGGTGTAAGTAATAACCCGACCAACAGGAGCAATAAAGGGTGATCCGGGCATAATCCGCATTCGCAATTCGCTACCCAAGTCCCGCTCGTTAATCATGTTTCCGGCCAGCGGAATCACAATGAAAAACATGGCGAACAGAGTCCAGGCCGGAACATTATGCTGAACTGAATTAGTGGAAAAGTCGGGCGTTAATTTGTCGGTTGATGCCGTGAATTCTTCAAACTTAACCGCACCTCCCTGCCCAATATCCATTGGTTCTTGTTTGGGAGTAGTTACTCCAAGCGATGACCTAAACACAGAAATAAATTCCTTCAATTGGATATCGGAAACAAACTTTTCAATGCTGCTGAACACGGCTGTTCGGAATGATTTCTTGGTGGCAGGGTCCACAAATATTTTGAAAGGAATGTCTTGCACTGCTATTTCCTTTACCGAATCCTTCAGCATTCCAAAATCTTTGAGGGTAAGATTCACCTTTTGTTGAACCTTATCTCGAAGGAGTTTCGAGGTGCCTTGCGGAACAATAATTCCTAATTGATAGTGGCCATCACTCACCTGCCTTCTGATTTCGGCTTCATCGGGCACTTGGCCATTAATTAAAGTGTCAACCTTGAATATTTTCGAAGCATAGAGTTCTTTGATAACCCCTTTTCCTAAATATTCTTTATCCCAATCGGCCACCAATACGGGTATTTTCACTTCTTGGTAATCGCGAAACGGTCCATCCTGAATAAGTGACATTATCAATATCAAAGCAATCGGCATCAGGAAAATAATGGCTAATCCGGCTCTGTCGCGAAACAAAACTTTGAACTCTTTTGAGATATATGCTTTTAGCCTTAACATTAATCCCGCAGGTTTTTTCCGGTTAAGTGAATAAAGACACCTTCTAGGCTATTGCAGTGGGGATGTGCTTCTAAAAGCTCGGTTGGTGTGCCTTCGGCTACCTTTCTCCCAATATCAACGATGGCCACCTGAGTACAAAATTTCTCAGCTTCGCCCATCAAATGGCTGGTGTAAATAATGGTTGTTCCTTGACGATTCATCTCTTTTAGTTCATCTAAAATCGAAGCCCGGCTTTGCACATCAACGGCGGCTGTAGGCTCATCTAAAAACAAAATACTTGGGCTGTGGAGTATTCCGGCAATAATATTTAGACGGCGTTTCATTCCACCTGAATAAGTGTTCACTTGACGTTCGGCAGCATTGCGAAGCCCAAACCGATTAAGAGCTTCTTTAATTTTATAGTCCAAATCCTGTCCACTCATTCCATAGAAATTACCAAAGAAACGCAGGTTTTCAAAGGCATTTAGTTTGGGATATAGAGCCAAATCCTGAGGCACAACGCCAATCAATGGTTTAATTTTCTTTAAATCTTTTTCTACATCAAAGCCGGCAACCTTCACTGTTCCTGCATCAAAACCCAAAAGCCCACATAGAATAGAAAATGTAGTTGTTTTCCCTGCCCCATTCGGGCCTAATAGGCCATAAATCTCACCTGCCATTACATTAAAAGAAAGTCCCCTAACAGCAGGGATTTCAGACTCTGGATAGGTTTTCTCTAAATGGGATACTTGAATAACTGGGTGGCTGGACATTTTAGATTTAGACAAAGGAAAAACAAAAAACGCTTAGTGCTTTATAAGAAATTAAAAACCACAAAAAATAATTAAAATGTCTTACAGGGGAAAAACTTGGTTTGCCCTAACTCCGCTTTCGGAGTTGAGGCTACACACATGGTTTGCCCTAACTCCGCTTTCGGAGTTGAGGCTATACACATGGTTTGCCCTAACTATGCTTTCGGAGTTGAGGCTACACACATGGTTTGCCCTAACTCTGCTTTCGGAGTTGAGGCTACACACATGGTTTGCCTTAACTCCGCTTTCGGAGTTGAGACAAAGCACATATTTTGACTAGTTTGCGTTTATTTATCAATGTGCCGCCCCTGCTCCAGGCCCGGCACCTTTGTAGGTTTTGGCAAAAAGCACCAAGGGGATGCAGCATATTACGAACACAGCCATATATTGAAACGTATCTATATAGGTGAGGATGAGCGACTGCTTCGTAACAATATTATCCATCACAAAATAGGCTTGTTGTTTGGCCTTTTCGAGTTCGCTGCCGAGGCGGACAAAGTTTTGGGTGTATGCATTAAACCGTTCGGTGAAAGCGGGGTTATAGTTGGTAATATTTACCAACAAATCCGAGCGGTGCTGTGAGCCTAGCCGTTCATTAACTAAACCAATTAAGGCTACACTGATGGAACCACCAATCTGACGAATCATACTCGACAAGCCCGATGCCTGAGCCACATCGTTTGGGTTAAGTCCCGATAGGGTGAGGTTGGAAAGAGGTACAAATAGAAAGCCCATCCCTAATCCACGAACAATCAAAGGCCAAAAGAAATCGTCAGCTCCGGTGTTGCCCGTAAGAATGATTGAGCACCAAAAAACGAATATTCCGGTGAGCGTAAACCCAAGTATTATAAGGCGTTTAGCCGGGAAACCACTTTGCAAAAGCCTACCAATAAAAGGCATACACAGTCCGCTTGTTAAAGCTCCGGGCATAAACATAAGCCCCGTTTCGGTAGCGGTGAAACCTAAGAACCGCTGCACAAAAAGGGGTAGGATAAATACAGTTCCAAAGAGTGTAAAGCCCAATACGAAATTTAAAGTAACACCCACACCAACATTGCCTTTGGTGAGAATTCGTAAATCTACAATGGGCTTATCGGTGGTGAGTTCCCGAATTATAAAGAACAGAATTCCGAAAATGGCAATAAAGAAAAATATGGTGATATAAGTGGATTGAAACCAGTCTTCACGCTCGCCTTGCTCTAAAACCAACTGCAAAGAACCGATTCCGGCAATGAGCAAAAATATTCCCAATAAATCAATCTTCCCGGTTTGCTTGCTCTGGTAGGGATTATCTCGAATGAACTGCAAAGTGAGGAAAAAGGCGATGATCCCAAGCGGAACGTTCACCATAAATATTACGGGCCAATCAAAATTATCAATCAAATATCCACCCACTACAGGGCCTAAAGTGGGCCCCATAATTACACCCATTCCAAACATGGCCATGGCTAAACCAATTTTTTCTTTGGGATAAATTTCCACTAAAATAGACTGCGAAGTGGCCAACAATGCACCGCCACCGATGCCTTGAACAAATCTCCAAAACACCAAAGTCCAAATGGTATCGCTGTTTCCACACATAAACGATGCGAATGTGAACAAGGCCACCGATGCCGCAAAATAGTTTCGCCTTCCAAATTGACTTGATAGCCAACTGCTCATTGGTACCACAATTACGTTTGCAATGGCATAAGCCGCAATTACCCAACTCACCTCGCCGATAGTGGCTCCGAGGTTTCCCATTAGGGTGTTTGTAGCAACGTTTACAATAGTGGTATCAACGATTTCGAGCAGCGTGCAAAGAATTACCGTAACGGTAATTATCGCCCGGCGAAAGCCGTATTCCACCATAAGATTAGGGTCGTAGGTCATTTTTTAGTTATGAATTATGAGTTATGAATTATTCAAATCAATTACGAATAATATTTCGGCTAACAGATTCGCTAGTAATTCGTAATTTGAAATTCGTAATTACTTAACTCGGACAGCAACCTCAACATTCATTCCGGCACGGAGTTGAAATTCATCATTTTTGTCATCATTCAAAGCAATCCTTACAGGAATTCTTTGAACCACTTTAACAAAATTTCCTGTGGCATTATCTGCTGGCAAAAGAGCGAACTTTGAACCTGTGGCAGCTTGTATGGATTCAATTGTACCTTCAAACGTTTTTCCTGGGAAAGCATCTACCTTCACTTCTACAGCTTGTCCGGGTTTGATGTCACTTAATTGGGTTTCTTTGAAATTGGCCGTAATCCAAAGTTTTGAATCATCCACTATAGAAAATAGAGCCGAACCCGGATTAACCAATTGACCCACTTGTAGGTTCTTTTTAGAAATAAAACCATCGCAAGGAGAAGTTACTGTGGCATAAGAGAGATTTAGCTTAGCAAAATCTACTTCGCTACGGCGTTGCTCAATGCTAATTTCGGCTAATCTCACTTGTTTGCCGGCACTTCCGGCAGACGAGCGGCTTGCTCCGGCCTGATCTTTAGCAGCATTGAGTTGCATCTTAGTAGCAGCTAATTGCTTTTCCGCTGATTCCTTTTCTGCTTTTACATTATCTAGTTGTTGTTGTGTGGCAGCTTTCAATGCCACCAATTTGCTAATGCGGTCGAATTCCACATTGGCTTTCCATACCCTTACATCGGCAACGGCAACATTGGATTCAAAAGCCGCGATATTGGCATCACCAGCTCCGGCCGTAGCGTTTGCTGTTCCAACATTACTTTTTACCACTTCCAAATTTGCTTCTGCATTGGCGAGAGCTATTTCGGCCTGCTGTACCCGAAGTTTCAAATCGCGATAATCAAGTACTACAAGCGTATCACCTTTCTTAACATGCTGGTTTTCCACCACACGAATCTCGTCCACAAAGCCACCCACACGAGGAGCAATAGGATAAATATTGCACTCTAATTGAGAGTTTTCGGTGTCTTCGTTAGCCATCGCATAGGTTACTTTCTTAAATCCAAAGTAAATTGCTGAGCCAATAACCAGCACTGCAATCACTGTTAAAACCCGTTTGCGGGTATTGTTGGTAGGTTGTTCTGTTTGTTCCATTTTAAAAGAGAGGGTATAGTTTAACGTTTCGAGTTTAATTGATGTGTTGTTGAATTAGCACACAGATGTAACTGATATGCCCATAGATTGGCTTAGGCCCAATTGTTAATTCGTAATTTGAAATTCGTAATTGAATTCTATTATTTCCCTGCAACTCGTAAGGCTTTATAATAAGCGGCTGAAGCATCTGCTTTCGCAGAAAGGAGATTTAATTTAGCTTGTGCCAAAGCGTTATCAGCATCCAAAAGGTCGGTGGTCAGCACCGCATTATTCGCAAAACGACTTTGAAGAACCCTTTGGTTTTCAGTGGCCTGTTGCACAGTGAGAATGGCCAAATCAATCTTTTTCATGGCCAGTTTCCAAGCATTCAAACTTTGACGGCTTTCCATTTTAATGTTGTCCTCAATTTGTTTCTTAGCCACAACAGCTTGGTCCAAATTGGCTTTTGCTTCCTTCACTGTGGCTTTAGTGGTGTATAATTGAGTGAAATTCCAGGTTAAAGACGCACCTAAATCCCAAGTAGATTTGAATTTATTTTCAACCGGAAACATCCGCTGATTAGGATTATTGAGGTAATAATTGGCCCCTAGGCTCAACGTGGGTGAGTAACTACCTTTAGCCACCTTCACCTGATAAGTCAAAGCTTTGGCTCTTATTTCCTGAGCCTTTACTTCATCACGAACAGTATATGCTTGCGATAATCCGCCGAAAAGTCCGGCAGTGTCGGGAGTGGAGATAGCCGAAGTTTCATCGGTAAGAATGATGGTTTCTTCGGGTAATCCTAACATCAGATTCAAATTGAAATTGGTGTTGGAAATAGCACTTTCCACATCTGCCATTGTAACTTCAAGGTTGCTTTTAGCCAATTTTACCCTGAACACATCATTATCAAGGGCCATTCCATTGGCTTGCAAATTTGTTATGTCGGTTTCACGTTGCGATGCCAGTTTTATATTTTCCTCCAAAATCTTCTTCGACTGATAGAATTTGTACAGTGCTAAATATTGATTTACTATTCCCAATCGAGCATCGGCAACATCCTTTCGATAATCGAAATCGGTAGCGGCAGCCTGCTGTATCATGGCTTTGAGTGCATAATTCCCTCGCATTCCCGAAAAAACAGTTTCTTGCAAACTCAGCTTGTTGGTATATTGGTTTAGTATTTGTGGGTTCAATGCCTTGTCGCCAAACCCGGGAATACTTATTTTAAATGGCTCGATGTTATTGCTAAGTCGGGTGTAATTCCCATTGTAGCTTAAAGCCGGAATTAAGGCGTTCCAACCTTGATCCACTTTTGCTTCTGAAACTGCTCTTTTAGAATTGGAAATTTTCAGCGAATTGCTTTCTTTCAATCCCAAATCTATCGCCTGATTTAGGGTAAGGGTTTTGGTGGTTTGAGCCTGCAAAATCGACAAAGGAATTAGCAGAGCTAGAAGAGTGGGTCTAAGTTTATAAATGGCCATTATTTAGTCAAACGTTTGTTTAGTGTTTTATTGAATCAGGTTTATATTGCATCAGGTTTTAGGTGCGACCTAAAGAAATCTTTCACATGGAGTTTAAGCCTTCTGCGATATTTGTCCGAGAACATATCATCCGCACTGGCTTCTTTCATTATGTGACAAGCCAGTTGTGAATTGTTGGAGAAAGTTTTGGTTATACCAATCATAGTCATTACTGTGAGTTCCACATCCACTTTACGAAAAACCCCTTTCTCTATTCCATCGCGGATAATTCCAGAAACATTGCGAAAGTTATTCTGCATGTGGTTAACCAATATATCTGTTATTTCAGTACGCTGGTTTAAAGCCATTTCACGAAAGATAATTTGTTGAAATTTCCTTCTGCTGAAAAATGCATCCACAAAATTATCGCCAATGGTTTCTAACTTCTCCCAATGACTCATGTTCGGATTAGAAGCCACAAAGCCAGTGGTATTTATCATTTTACGTTCGATAACCGCTTTGTACAACTGTTCCTTCGAGCCAAAATAGTAGGAAACCATCGCCACATTAATATCGGCTTCTTTGGCCAATTGACGAATACTTACTGCTTCAAACCCAAAATCTGCAAACAAATTTTCTGCGACATCGAGGATTGCTTCCCGTTTGTCGGCACCAATATGTTTGTCTGATTTCACGCTGCAAAACTAAACGCTTGTTTGATTTAATTTAAACAAATGTTTAATTAATTTGAATATTGATTGGTTTTGAGTGAGAAAAAGTTTATCAGGGTACTTGAATTCAGTTTTATTGTTGATATTGCAAAAGCTATTTCAATGCTTTTAGCAATTTCTTCATCCCAACAATTTCCTCCACTTTGTTTTTCAATTCCGAAATTGCGATACGTTCCTGTTGCATGGTGTCGCGGTAACGAATGGTTACAGTTTTATCGGTAAGTGAATCGTGATCGATGGTGATACATAGCGGTGTGCCAATCGCATCTTGGCGGCGATAGCGTTTCCCAATGGCATCCTTTTCATCATATTGGCAAAGGAAATCGAATTTTAGTTCATCTAAAAAAGTTCGAGCCATTTCGGGTAAACCGTCTTTTTTCATCAAAGGCAAAACAGCTACTTTAATCGGAGCTAAGGCTGGTGGAAGGTTTAGCACTGTTCTTTCAGAGCCATCTTCAAGTTTTTCTTCTTTGTAGGAAGCTGAGAGGATGGCTAAAAACATTCTGTCTAATCCAACTGAAGTTTCTACCACATACGGCACATAGTTTTGGTTGAGTTCGGGATCGAAGTATTGCAGTTTCTTACCACTATGCTTTTCGTGTTGCTTTAGGTCGAAATCGGTGCGGCTATGTATGCCTTCTAATTCCTTAAATCCAAAAGGAAAATCAAACTCTATGTCGCAGGCTGCATTGGCATAATGTGCTAACTTTAAATGGTCATGATAGCGGTATTTCTTGTCAGATATGCCTAAGTTTTTATGCCATGCCAAACGGGTTTCTTTCCAGTATTCATACCATTTCATTTCATCACCGGGGCGTACAAAGAATTGCATTTCCATTTGTTCAAATTCACGCATACGGAATATAAACTGGCGGGCTACAATCTCATTTCGGAAGGCTTTTCCGGTTTGAGCAATCCCGAAAGGTATTTTCATCCTTCCCGATTTTTGGACATTACGGAAGTTTACAAAAATCCCCTGTGCCGTCTCGGGACGGAGGTAAATTTCCGAAGCATCTTCGCTCACAGAACCCATTGCCGTGCTAAACATTAGGTTGAACTGTCTTACATCGGTCCAGTTGCGGCTTCCGCTTACAGGACAGGCAATTTGCAAATCAACAATTATTTGTTTCACTTCGGCCAAGTCACTGGCTTCAAGTGCGGCTTTAAAGCGGGTGTTTATTCCTTCGGCTTCTGTGGCATACTCCACTACCCGAGGATTGGTTTTGCGATACATTTCTTCATTGAAACTTTCGCCAAAACGTTCCTGAGCTTTAGTAACTTCTTTCTCTATCTTAGCTTCAATCTTGCTCACGTATTCTTCAATCAGCACATCGGCACGATATCGCTTTTTGCTGTCTTTGTTATCAATCAACGGGTCGTTGAAGGCATCAATATGTCCACTGGCTTTCCAAGTAGTGGGGTGCATAAATATAGCGGCATCAATGCCCACAATGTTTTCGTGCAATTGCACCATAGATTTCCACCAGTATTCGCGGATGTTTTTCTTCAGTTCAGCTCCATATTGGCCATAATCGTAAACAGCACTTAGGCCATCATAAATTTCGGAAGATTGGAAAATGAAGCCGTATTCTTTAGAATGGCTAATAATGTTTTTAAATAAGTCGTCTTGATTCATTTGGGGGCGAAGGTAAATACGGGATGCGAAGTATTATCTTCACTCCCCGGCATAATTCTTTAAATATTCATATCCGGGCGTTAATTTGCCCTCTTTACAAATGGTTGCTCGTTGGATAACCAATTCCTTATCGAACCCAAATATTTTGGGGAATACCCGTTCTAAAAGGGCTTTGCCAAAATCTTCGGAGGAATCTCGGGGAAGTTCGCAGGGAAGGTTATCCACCGCCATTACAGTAATAGTGTCTTTATTAAAGGCTTCATCTTCACATTTGGTTTGTGGATTATAGCCATAAAATGGTTCTTCGATGGTGCTTGAACGTAGTGTACTGGGAACGGAACCGTTTATATCACAGGTAACATCGGCGATAACGCTTATGCGGAAATCATCGGTTTTCATATCCTCTTCAGTGAAAAGCCTTGGTGCTTTCGGATTCCAGAAGTGGCAGGTAATGAGTAAATCGCAAACTGCAGCAAACACATTAAATGCACTTTCATAACGTTCGGGGTATTGGTAAAATTCGGCTTCGTTCCAAGCGTTTCCTTCTTTGGGTCGGTGATAATCTTTTGAGTGAAGCTGACAATAAACGGGTTCTCGAAAGGAGCAGTTTAGAAATTCATAGGCGGTAACTTTCCTGATTTTCAACGCTCCCAAAATCTCCAAAGCACCATTGGCAACCCTTCCACCTCCGGTAACGAGGATTTTAACGTTAGGAAGTTTAACCTTAAACAATTCGGTTTCTAGTTCATCGTGATCGTGAAATTCATAGGCAGGGCGGAGGTCGAACAGGCCGTATTTTTTTCCATAACCCAACAATCCGTTGTAAGCCCCAACTATTCCTGCATAACGCCCGAAACCTATGATTCGATTGTGACGAGCATCGGTTAGGCACTCATAATCTATCATTTCAATTTGCTTAACTAACAAAGTCTTCAGCAGATTACGATTATGGGGTTGCTCTTTAATTGTATGGGAAAAGAACATGTATTTTTTGCATGGAATGAGTTGTTCGGTTGGAACTTCTTTTATGCCAAGCAGCAAATCGCAATGGCTTAAATCTTCTAGAACAGTTAAGCCTAAATCGGTATATTCCGAATCATTGTAGCATCGGACATGGCTTGCCTGAACATATATTTCAGCCACCGGAAAATCCATTACCAACGCCAAACATTGGCCGGGAGTAAGGGCCACACGCTTGTCGGGGTGCGTTTTCGCTTCTCTAATAATACCTATTTTCATTTGAATAATTTCGGTGCAAACGTAGAGAGAATGATAGCAGGAATGACGAAAAGGTGTAGGTTAAGGGAATATCAAATCCCCTTATTTACCAAAATTATACCAAAAAAGCTCTAAATATTAATGGTTTAACCTAAAAGCCTATTACCAGTCTCCACTAGCACCGCCACCGCCAAAGCCGCCGCCGCCAAAGCCACCAAAATCAATTCCTCCACCTCCTCCGCCACCAAAGCCACCGCCACCACCTGAAAAGTTGTTATAGCGTCCTCGGTTGCTCATAGCGTTGAGCAATGCCCAAGCTGCCCAGAACGGAATATTGTTCTTGGCCGATAAAGCCTTTGCTTTTCGGCTTTGAGAAAAAATAACAAAGAATAACACGAATAGAATTATTCCAATGACGGCAAAGCCTGAAGCAGCATCGCCTTTGCCTTTCTTTTTGGCTTTGTATTCGCCACGTAAAGCCAACACAACGTTATCTGTAGCCTCATTAATTCCGGCGTAATAGTTACCCGCTTTAAAGTTGGGTTTTACACTGTTTTCGATGATGCGTTTGCTAATGGCATCCGTAATTGTGCCTTCCAAGCCATAGCCTACTTCTATTCTGAATTTATGTTCTTTAACCGCAGCCAACATCAGCAGGCCATTGTTTTGCCCTTTTTGTCCAATGCCCCATTTGCTGGCTAATCGGTTGGCATAATCGGCAATTTCGTAACCATCGAGGGTGGGAATTATTACGACCGCTATCTGGGTCGATGTGCTATCGTTATAGTAGCGAAGTTTTGTTTCGAGTTGGGCAACTTCATCGCTACTAAGCATTCCGGCTTGGTCGTAAACTAATTTGTTTTCCTTCTCGGGGAAATTTTGAGCAAAGCCACTTATTGCAACGCATAGCAATAGGACAATTAATTTTATGGTTTTCATCCTATTACTACCTCGTTGCTTAATTCATTTTTATCACTCACTCCATCATACGGAAAATGCGTTGAGAGGGCTTCTCCTGCCATCACTATTCCTTTTTCCAAAGCCTCGGTTTGCTTATCTGTCTTTAACAAAACAAGCATTTCGGCCTTTATTTCATCCCAAAAACCTTTATTCACTTTCGTATTTATTCCGGCATCGCCGAGGATAGCAAACTTATGGCTCTCGGTGGCTAAATAGAATAGTACTCCGTTTCGTAAATCGGTTTTGTGCATTTCGAGCTTTTCGAAGATTTCGGCAGCCCTGTCGAGCACTTCGCCACGGGTTTTTTCTTCTACAAATACCCGTATTTCACCCGAGGTGCGAAGTTCGGCCCGGGTTATGGCGGCTTCTATGCGTTTATGGTCGAGCATTTATTAGTAATGAGTAGAGGGTGTGGAGTAAAGAGAAAAATCGATTTTAGAATTTAACTTCGGGAGCTTTGTCGCTTCCGGCAGCGGCTTCAAAATAGCCTTTCTTCTCAAAATCAAACATGCCCGAAATCATATTGTTAGGAAACTTGCGGATATAGGAGTTATAGTCCTTAACGGTATCGTTGAACTTCATACGCTCTACTGCGATTCGGTTTTCGGTACCTTCCAATTGAGATTGAAGTTCCAAAAAGTTTTGATTGGCTTTAAGGTCAGGATATTTTTCGGCAACCACCATCAAACGGCTCAAGGCTCCCGATAATCCTTCTTGTGCTTTTTGGAATTGAGCAATGTTTTCTGGGGTTAGTTTACTGGCATCGATTTTTACGGCTGTGGCCGAAGCACGGGCAGCAATTACGCCCTCGAGTGTTGATTTTTCGAATTCGGCAGCTCCTTTCACTGAGTTTACAAGGTTAGGGATAAGGTCGGCTCGGCGTTGGTAAACGTTTTCTACCTGTGCCCATTGACTGGTTACGGCTTCTTGTTTTTCTACCATAGAGTTGTATTGGCATCCCGATAGACCGAAAGTGCCAATGATAATGGCCACAGCGGCCAAAAGTGTTGTTGTGCGTTTCATTTATTTTTTAAATTGTGGATGAGAGTATTGCAAATCTCGTTCAAAGTATGGAATGGGTGACAGAGTGGCAGATATTTGAAAAAGAAAGACACACAGAAAAGATGGGCTTCATATAGAAGTCTTCCTCTGTGGTTCTCTGTGCCACCTTTGTGTTCTCTGTGAAAAAGGGTTTAAACTAAACGCAGTTTAGTTTTTGATCTCACAGAGAATCACTGAGGTTTCACAGAGCGGCATAAAGGGAAGAAGTATTCCTCCGTGGTTCTCTGTGCCACCTTTGTGTTCTCTGTGTAAAATGGGTTTTAAACTAAACGAAGTTTAGTTTTTGATTTCGCAGAGAATCACTGAGGCTTCACAGAGAGGCATAGAGTGAAAAACTGAATTGCTCTATAAAAGAGTGACGGAGTCAAAACCCCGCTTTCAACATCTCCTCCGTAATTTCCACATCGGGGGGTAGGATTTGGGGTTTGCCCAACACAACTTCCACCTTACTAAATGGCATGGGTACACGTTTTCGGTCCCAACTGCCAATGCGTTTGTGGTTTGGCGAATTAAAGTTCAGGCTTACAAATGGTAAACCCGAATTGCGGGCCATGAGTAATGCTCCCGGCTTCATAACCTTAGGAGGCCCCGCCGGACCATCAACTGCTACTACGGTATTTTTTCCGTTTTTCAAGTCTTGCACTACTTTTTCTAAAGCCTGTTTGCCTGAATTGCCGCTGCTGCCCAAAACTAAGTCTTTCATCCCACCCAAATAAAGCAAGACATGAATGGGTTTCATAAACCAAGCGGGGTGATTCATCCACACTTGATTGTGCACCCGGTTAAAAATCAGAAAATACAGGATTAAATCTTCGTGCCAAAGGGCTAAAACGTAGCGTTGGCTTAGTAGCCTATCAGCTTCGGGCTGGCCGCTAACCTTTAAGGTTTTCCTCCAAACATACAGCAGCAGATAGGAAAACAGGCCGATGCTCCAGCCATAAAGGTTTATAAAAAGTCGAAACAGCAAATTGGGGGTATCTACGCGTAGAATGTGTGGTTTGAATAAGAAAGCGAAGTTAGGAATAAATGGATTGGAGTGTGGATGCCTGAGGACATGAAATAATGGGACACCGATTTTACTGATGAACTGATTGGGAACTGATTTAATACAGGCCCTAGGCCTTGGATTCAGGACATAGGGAGAAACTTCGTCCAGCCGCATTTATCTTTTTCTTTGACCAGTTATAATTATTTCTACAATTTTACTTCCACAAGGCCCACGTTGGTTAATCCCTCTGTTAAAACTATTTGCCGGTATTTCATGGTTAGCCTCATCGTAATAAAGGGTACTAATGGCATTGTCATATTGATATTCTGTTAATTTCTTCTTTCTATCCATATCATAATCAATGGTTATTCCATGTTTAAGAACTCTTGAAAAATATGATTTCTTTTTAAATAAATTAGGTAACCTCCAATAACGAGGAACTAGGTCACTATCTGGAAGAAGAAAGCACATGCTTTCTTTATATAAGGTGTCGTTGCGGTAGTTTACAATTCTAGCGAAAACTGAATCTTTTATATTGGATATGGTGTCAATATTCAACCGATACTTATCCTTTGTTTTTGGCTTAGCCTCTGCCTTGAAGGTAATGAGGAAGGTTAATATTAAAAGCAGATTAAGAATTAATGTATTTTTCATTTCAATTAAATCTATGCTTATCTGTTGAATATTAATCAAAAGTAGAGTTTCCTTTTTAAACTCCTGAAATGCTATACAATTAATTTGATTAATTGAATTTTCTAGGTTGTGAGGCAGCATTGCGATGCACTCTTATTTAAAATTAAAAAAACAAATTTCTTAACCAAATATCACACAGAAAGCGTTTTGCATACTTTCGCCTTGAGGGAAGTAATGATTTCACCTCCTTAATCAATCGTTAACCTATGCTCAAAATCCTCCTCCTCACTGGAGCCATTCTGTCCAATGTCCTTACGAATATTGGTTTCAAATATTCAGCACTCAACGAGGCGATTCCTGCTAAAAAGTGGGGGTGGTTGGCCTTGGGTTTGGTTTTCGGATTAATTAATTCCATTCTCTTTACAGAATGCCTCAAGTATATTTCTCTGCAAGTGGCGAGCACCATTTTCTTTTCGCTCACCATAGTGGGTTTGTTTTTAATTTCCTATTATTGGTTTGGAGAAGAACTTACGCTGCTGCGTGGACTTGGTGGCTTGGTTATCATCGTAGGAGTGATAATGATGTCGATAAAATAAAATTCATGCTGAGCATAGGGCCTCCCTACGTCCAATATCCAAGACCTCCGGCCTGTATTAAGAATCAGTAATGGGATACCACGCTTAAATCTTCCTCAAGCGTGGGCAATTTTGAATTTCTAGCTATGGGTTCTAAATCTGTTAAATGAATATGGTCTTTTTGTCGCCGTTAAAGAAAATTTTTCTATCTGAAAAAGAGTTAATTATGAATTTTGTTTAATAAAAACCGAAATAAGTTAAACAAAATATTTCCAACTTGGTTATTTAGAAACATTAAAAATAAACAAAAAATGAAAAACAAAAAAATTACCGTTGCCTTATTAGCTGGTATCCTCAGTTTCAGTGCGGCTCAATCGCAAACCGCACGCTTACAAGTAATTCACAATGCTGCAGACCCAGGTGCTGCCACGGTGGACGTTTATGTTGCAGGAAATTCCTTTCTTAATGACTTCAGCTTCAGAGAAGCTACACCATTCCAAGATGTACCTGCGGGCATTCCACTTAATGTAGCTATTGCCCCCTCTACAAGTACCTCTGCGTCTGATGCAATTTTTAATCAGCAAGTAACGTTGGTGGCAGGTGAAACATACATTTTGGTTGCTAGGGGCGTGATTACTCCTGGTAGCTTTGCTGCAAACCCTGAATCAGCTTCAACTGCATTTACCCTTGATTTAATAAGTGGAGCAAAAGAAGCTGCTACAAATCCGGGTGAAGTAGAAATTAAAATATTTCACAATGCAACTGATGCTCCTGCTGTAGATGTTCTAGCTCGTGACGTTGCCACTTTAGTAAATGATGCTCCTTACCCTGCCAACACAGCATACATAGTTGTTCCGCCGGCCGACTATATCGTTGACATAACTCCTGCTGCCGACAACACAACTATAGTTGGTTCTTGGACTGCCCCATTGAGTGGTTTTGCCGGAAAAGCGATTAGTGTTTTAGCTTCAGGATTTTTAACGCCTTCTACTAACCAAAACGGTGAAGCTTTGGGGCTAATTGCTGTATTCAATGATGGCACTGTTATTCCATTACCATCTGCTTCTTCAGCACTTGTGCAAATTGTACACAATTCTGCCGACCCAGCCGCGGCATCTGTAGACGTATATTTGAATGGTTCGATACTTAAAGATAATTTTGCATTCCGCACTGCAACAGGTTATTTACCAGTTCCTGCAGGTGTAGAATTAAGTGTAGCAGTTGCTCCTCCTACAAGTACTTCTGTAGCTGATTCAATTGCAACTTTCCCGGTTACTTTCGCAAATGGGAAAAAATACATTGTATTCGCAAATGGTGTTTTGAATGCTGCAGACTTTGCCGGAAACCCTGACCTAAGAACTACAGGTTTTGGACTATATGCATTTGAAGGCCAACGCACAGTAGCAGCAACTGCCGGAAATGTTGAGTTCCGTGTATTTCACGGTGCAACAGACGCTCCTACTGTAGATGCTCTTGCCGCAGGAACGGTAAACGTTGCTGATAATGCAGGCTACACCGACATGACAGGTTATACTAGCGTGCCTCCTGCTGCCTACACAGTTGATGTTACCCCCGGTGCAGATAACAGCACAATCATTGCGTCTTACTATGCTGATTTGAGTGGAGCGGCAAATGCGACCGCAGTAATATTTGCATCTGGTTTCCTAAACCCGGCAGCAAATCAAAACGGCCCTGCATTTGGTTTGTATGCTGTTTTGGGCGATGGCACAGTATTTCCGTTGGATAATGTAACGGGGATTAACACCGTTGACAGCAAATCAAATTTATCTACCTATCCTGTTCCTGCCGCAAATGAAGTTTACATTTCCGGTTTAACAGGTGAGGCATCAGTTAAAATTGTTGATATCAGTGGACGTGAGGTAATAAATGCAAATGTTGTTGCCAACCGTGTAGATATTTCCAGTTTGGTAAATGGTATTTACACCCTAAGAATAACAAATGGCGAATTGGCAACTAATTCCCGAATAGTTGTGAGCAAATAGAGGTTTAATTGGTTAATTTATGAAAAGGGCTTCCTCATCTGAGGAGGCCTTTTTTGTTGACATTAATTTAAGTGTTAATTAGAATTATATTGAAGAATAGTAATGAACACCACGTTCTAAATTAAACATTTGTGTTATCGGTGTTCCAATGGAATAAATCTATACATGCACCAACCGTTGAATATATTGGCATCCACTCCTAGTTATTACTTTCAAAATAAAAAGGTCTTTAGGAATTTCGGCTAAATTGAGTTCTGCACTGCTACCCGATATTGGGTGTTTGCCTTCTATGCTGAACGTTTATCTTAAACCTTCCGGCAATGCACCACTTTGCCCAAATCCTTTTCATCGCGGAAGAACATCAGATAATCCTCACCTCCATCGGCAATTTTTAGCTTTTTGCGGATGGCTTCTACATCATCGAAATAGTTTCGGGTAGTGATATTGGCCTTTGTAATTCCATTCATTTTTAAATACTCGGCAATCTGTTTTATATTTCCTGAAAGTGTTGCCTGTAACCTGAATTGCCTTCCGAAAAAATGTTCCAACTGTTCATCTCCTGACAGAAAGGCGGTGTTGTAGTTAAAGATTTTAAGCCCTAGGGATGCGGCATATTCTTTCCAGAGTTTTAGTTTTATGATTGGGGCATTGGGCTCGAAGAAAAAAGGCTCGTTTCCGATACATTGGTCTGGAACAACATCGCTATTTATGTTTTGGAATATTTCCAATCCGGCATTTGAAATGTTTACCGCAACAAGATTTTCATGTTTCGTTTCATCACAGACTACGAGCAATTCTTTCAGTTCATTTTTATAAGCAATGGCATATATGGTGCTTGTACCCTCCAATTTTCGTCGCACTTCCGCAGTGTCGAACATCGGGCTAAGCTTAATAATCACCTTGCAATTTCGTTTTTGCAAAAAAGGAACAAAGGCTAGAATATTGGGAGTGCAGTTCTCTAATAGCAGCTTTCGGTTTCCTTGCTTATCGCGGCGGTCTGGGTCGATATATACGGTGCTGTTTTCGGGAATATGGGGCAGATACGCTTCGGCGGTGGTGGTAATGCGTTCAATATTGCTTATGCCAAGAAGGGAGTAATTGTAGCGAACCAGTTCATTTAGATTTTCGTCGGGGTCAAGTGCTATTACCTGTCTAAATGATTTAGCAAAGGCCCAATCGTCCACACCCAATCCTCCGGAAAGGTCAATAAGCACATCGCCTGAAAACAATCCCGCTTTGTAAATCGCAACGGCTTCAGCTGTGCTTTGTTCGAAGGCTTTGGTGGTATAGAAACAACGCTTTTCGTAAAAGGTGGGCAGCTTAATCTTGGCCTTCTTTTGCAAAACGATTTGCTCTAGGGCAAACCGAAAATCAAGTCCTTCAGGAACTTTAGGTTTTTTCAGGGCTAATTCATTTGGATTATCGTCCAAATGGTTTTCGATAAAGGCTGATAGGAGGGAGAAATCCACGAGGCGAAGTTAGTGGAGGACAGTTTTGAGTTATGAGCTATAAGTTGAGAGAGAGGGGATAATGCTCTTCAACCTAATTGACCGTATATCGCAGTCAAAACCGACTTCTCGTTTTGCCAGTTTAGTTCTTGCGATGCCTTGAGGCAATTGGCTTCCCATTGCTCATACTTTTCAAAATTGTTTAACATCTCATTAATCCGCTCAGCTAAAACTTTAGGGTTGTGGTTGGGAGAAATTAATCCAACATCATAGCCTTCAACAATCTTTCTTACCTCGGGTAAATCGCTGGCCAATACGGGTACTCCGGCATGGATATAGTCAAATATTTTGTTGGGCAGACTATAGCGGTAATTGATATTGGTGTCTTTATCCAGCGTTAGGCCAATGGAGGCTAAACGGGTAATCTGCATCATTTCGGTGTAAGGTATTTTAGGGAAGAAGATCACCTTGCCGCTAAAATTGGATTGATTTGCCCTTTGCTTTAGCACCGAAAGCACATCGCCTCCGCCAATAAACACCAAAACGGCGTTATCTACAAACTGCATAGCCTCCAAGGCTTCTTCGGCTCCACGTTGGATGTTAATTCCCGAACCTTGCAATACTATTATTGCCTTATCTTCAGGCAACCCCAGTTCTTCTCGGGTTTTAGAAGTAGGAATATTGACTAATTCAGGAACATTTCTCAAAACCTGTGGTCGCTTTCCATAACGCTTTTCATACAAGTTGGCAATGCTATCGTTAACGGTGATGATGAACTTCAATTTCGGAAAAATCCATCCCTCAATACCTTGCCACACTTTTTTAACTGTAGGTCGATGCTCTAATTCAGGCACTTCGGTAAAATATTCGTGTGCGTCATAAATCAAGGGTTTGCTTTTGATTTTAGACACTAGGAAATTAGCCAAGAGGGTATCTAAATCGTTGGAATGCACAATATCCACATTAGTAAACAACAGATGAAGAAACAATCGGATATTAAATTCAGCATAAAATAAAGCTCCCGTTGTAAACCACAGTTTCATCCGAATACAGCGGTAGGGTCTGTCGGAAACCGCTAAACTTCCGGGTAAAATTCTGCCTATGAGTGTTACTTCAAATCCCATTTCGTGGAGGGTTTGGCACACCTTTTTAACCCGCTGATCGGTGGCGAGGTCGTTAATAACCGAAACTATTACTCGTTTTTTCAAAACTGCTGCAAGAGTAATTAACAATTAACAATTAACAATTGACAATTGTAACATTACTTTTGCTGCATTGAAACTACGAGCAGATAATTTAGTGAAGCGTTATGGCAGCCGAACAGTTGTTAATCACGTTTCGATAGAAGTGAACCAAGGCGAAATTGTGGGTTTGCTTGGGCCAAACGGTGCCGGAAAAACCACTTCCTTTTATATGATTACGGGTTTGGTTCGCCCCAATGAAGGTAAAATATATATAGAGGATAAAGAAATAACCAACTTTCCGATGTATCGCAGGGCACAGTTGGGTATTGGTTATTTGGCACAGGAAGCCAGTGTTTTTCGCAGTTTGAGCGTTGAGGACAACATTATGGCGGTGCTTGAACACACTAAACTTTCGAGGGCCGAACAAAGGGACAAAATGGATAGTTTGATTGATGAGTTTGGGTTAAACCATGTAAGGAAAAACCTTGGAATGGTGCTAAGCGGTGGCGAACGCCGTAGAACCGAAATAGCCCGTGCATTGGCGGTTAATCCAAGTTTTATTTTGTTGGATGAACCTTTTGCGGGAGTTGACCCCATTGCGGTGGAAGATATTCAAACCATTGTGTATGGTCTGAAGGCAAAGAATATCGGCATCCTTATTACCGATCACAACGTTCACGAAACACTTACCATTACCGACAAGTCGTATTTGCTGTACGAAGGAAAAATATTGAAACAAGGAACGGCACAGGAATTGGCCGAGGACGAAACTGTTCGCAGAGTTTATTTGGGTAAGAATTTCGAACTTCGGCCTACCTTGGTAGATACCAATAATCCGAAAGTTTAATTCATGACTGTTTTTTGAGACTCTAGCGATTAGATACAATATTATATATTTTGCAATTCCTAAATGCCCACAATCCGATAAGATTGTGGGCATTTTAATTTCTCGATACCATAATCTCATCAGATTATCTGTATCTAAATTTCCAAATACCTATCATCCGATAAGATTGTAGGCATTTCAATTTCCAAATACTCATCATCTAACAAGATTGTGGGCATTATAATTTTCAAATACTCATCATCTCACAAGATTGTAGGCATTTCAATTTCCAAATACTCATCATCTAACAAGATTGTGGGCATTTCAATTTCCAAATACTCATCATCTCATAAGATTGTGGGCATTTTAATTTCCAAATACTCATCATCTCACAAGATTATGGGCA